>CAYTLS010000022.1:0-10745 GCA_964438745.1 uncultured bacterium | reverse complement strand
AAGAGGTGGATATTCACAAAGATGATCATGTGGCTAATTTTGAATATCTGGGCGATCAGTATACGCTTTATTCCTTTGACAGCAAAAAAGAAATTTTGCAATATTTACAGGAAAAAGGCCTTGATATTAGTGAACAAGATCTGCAAGAACAATCCATGACTCTGGAAGACGCCTTTATCGGGTTGACCGGAAAATATTAAGGTGATATTATGTATAAATCAATATTTCAAAAAGAATGGACTAAACTCAGATGGGTTTTACTGGCCTACGTCATCGTCAGTTATTTTGCAATTTTTTCGATTTCAATGGATATCTATCATGCCTTTAAAGTGCATGGCGCCGTTAAATACTGGAACAATGTCATTGCCTACCAGGTGTTTTTCTTTAATATGCTGAAATTCATCCCGGTAATCGGTGGATTTGCCCTGGCGATTTTTCAGTTTTTACCGGAAAGCCTCAACAACCGCTATAAGCTTGGATTTCATTTACCCATCAGCGAAAAAAAACTGCTTCTGTTCATGTTACTGGTGGGAATGCTAATTATTGTTAGCGTCAATCTTTTAACTACAATCGGATTCTATCTTTTCATCTCTCTCTTTTTCCCCGCCGAAATTGTTAATGTATCGGTAATGTCGCTGTTGCCCTGGTTTTTGGCCGGTATGATCGCCTACCTGGGAACCGCCACAACCGTCACCGAACCGAATTGGTTTCAACGGATTGTACTGGGAATTATGACCTATTTCAGCATGAACCTGCTATTGCAGCAAGAATCCTTTTCACAATATACACCGGTGCTGGGATATTACATCCTGATTATTTTGGTCTATACCATAACGATACTCTTTCCCGGACACAGACTTAGAAAGGGGTCAAAATGATTTTAAATAAATTAGCCCGTTACGCCATAATCTTAATTATCATAATTGTATCCGCCATACAACTGCCCATTCTCTATTATAAGTTGGTTCATAAGCCAACCGGCTCACCCCGCATTTACTATAGCTCGATCAATCACGATTTTCTTTATCTGCAATTTCGAAACGGAAAAGTGGTTTTTACCGATCCCGATGGCACCCATTACACCCGCAAAGAATTCGAAAAAGCCCTGCCGTTTACCTTTTACCGGGATTTGAATAAATGGGGCGTTCTTCCCGATACAATCCAGGGACTTGCCATTGACGCGTCGGTCATTCATCATAATTCCGACCGCTATCGTCTGCGCGGAAAAGACCTGGATCTGGTGAAAATTCCCCTCTATCCCCTGTTTGAAAGTGAATCGGAATTTGCCAACCTGCACTATCCGCCTAATTTTTTCAGGTTTGATGAAAAAATCGAATTCATTACCGCCAAAACCAATAAAATCGATAAAGACCTGACAAAGAAATTCAACCTTGCCCTTCAGGAAAAAGGATTTAATTTTCCGGCCCAATTGGTAGCCGGCAACCCCACGACCCGCAAACCCTTTGACGAAGGATATTTTGTTGTCGACAACAAGGGATTTGTTTTTCATATGAAAAAAGTCAAGGGGAACCCCTGGATTGTAAAAACAGCCATCAGAAACAATCTTAATATAAAAAAAATCACCCTTCAGGAATCTGTCGCACGCAAGGTTTACGGTTTCCTTATTACCGAAGAAAATGATTTTTTCATGATCAGTTATGATAATTATCAACTACTACCGGTAGATCTGGAAAATTACCAGGCTGACCAAATGGATATTACGATTACTGTTAATCCGCTTTATGCACAGTTTAACTATGATGACAATTATAATTTCTACTCCGCGGTATATGACAGCAATTATCAATACATTGATAACCTTTACCTGGAGAAACCGGGCAAAGATACAAAAATATCCGAGCAAGTTAAGTATGCGATCTTTCCTTTTTTGATCAAAACCACCAAAGCCTTTTCCAGTATGAAGCACTTCTCCTTACAACTTCACTCCTCCTTAAGTGTGATTGGAATTGTCCTGTCATTGATCATTGGATTTATGGTCAAGATCAAAAGAAGAGAAGATATTCGAAAGAACTGGTTTGATTTTGTGATCATTGCCCTGACCGGTATCTACGGGTTGCTGGCAGTGGTCCTGATCAAATCGGATATTTGGGAATAACAATATTTCGCACCTATTGTTTTAATCACATACATCTGAAGGCTTTGTAATAAAGTCTTCAGATTTTTTATATCTGCTTGGTATCCTAGGGAGTTTTATTTATATTTTTTGAATGGACAAAAGAATGTTTCGAAAATTAAAAATAAGTTCGTCGATGCTGGTGATTGTCTTTATTATCTTTGCATTGATACTGGGATTGTCTCTTTATTCCAGTTATATCGCTCAGAAAAACGCCGTGATCGACCTGATCGTTCATTCTTCGGTACAACTGTCAGAAACCATCGGCAAAGCCTCCAAAAACACAATTATCGGGTATAAACTTTATCGGCACCAATTCCAACAAAGCATGCTCTCCAATCTTTATTATGCCGCCTTCCTGGATTCCATGAGCGCATTGGACCGCCCGACACTGCGAAAAATAGCCAGGGAAGAAAAATTCACTGATATTTACATGTTAAATAAACAGGGCCATTTGGAGGTCTCATCGGGAAATGAAAAAATTCCCTTCTTGCCACAGAAAAAGATCAATGATTTAATTCAAGGAAAAAAGCAAGACATCGCTTTTGAATTACTGCGGTTGCAGGGCAGTAAAGATGAACGGATCGTAGTGGGTGTCCACAGGCAAGGGGGCGGCGCGATCCTGGGAACACGAAATGCCTCCCGAGTATTAGGCGTAAAACGGATCATTGATGTTAATGTTTTACTGAATTCCATCACTTCCGACACTTCGATTAAATATATTACCATCCAGGATAGCACCAATATCTTATATTCCACGGCTAGTGATAGTTTTTCCGACTACAGAGATGACAAGGTTCTTCAGGTTACCTATCGTGAAAAATCCTTTAACTGGCGGATCACACAATATAATAATCAAAAAGTAATCGAGGCTATTCACTATGTCAAGGCCATTTCTCCTGATGGTGAAATCATACGAATCGGCCTGGATTACGCCCCAATTCAGCAAATCCAGAATGAGGCGCTAAAGCAAGCCTCGATCCGGCTGTTAGTACTGATTGTTCTGGGATTTATTATGATCGCTTATTCCATCGCGATACAAAACAATCAATTACTTGAAAATGAAAAAAAACGGATTACCCGGGAAGTCACAGATCTGCAGAACAATCTGGTTCAAAAGGAAAAATTAAGCGCTATTGGCGAGCTCTCCGCCGGTGTCGCCCACAAAATCCGTAATCCTCTGAATGCAATTTCAATGACTGTTCAGCGATTAGCGACGGAATTCGATGTAAAAGAAGATGGCGATGAGTTTAAAACTTTGAACAGCATCGTTAAAAAAGAAATTATTCATATCACTGAGATAATCAACCAGTTTTTACAATTTTCCCGGCCCAACGCCACCTGCAAAACCAATTGCGATGTCAATGAAATTATCAGCCATGTCATCTCTCTCTATGAAACCAAAATCACCAAACGGGAGATTACGCTCCGGTTTTCTCACTGTGACGATGCCACCGGTTTCTTTGATGATGATAAAATAAAGCAATCCATGATCAATCTAATTGAAAATGCCATCCACGCTGTCGACCATAACGGCAGGATCAATATCAGCACCCGCTGTTCTCAACAAACCCTGTCCATCGAAATCGCTGATACCGGTGTTGGCATTTCCCACAAGGATATACCCCGAATATACAACCTGTACTTTACCACCAAGCCTGACGGTACGGGAATCGGCCTGGCCCAGGTCTATCGCATTGTCTCGGAACATGACGGAAAAATCGATGTGAAAAGCCAACTGAATCATGGGACAAAATTTACAATTCATTTACCGCGAAAGGTTTAATTATTATGCCAACTTTATCAGTTCTGCTTATCGATGATAATCAATCTCAACTGGAAGTTTTGGCCGGCTTTATTAAAAAACTGGGCTTTCAGGTAGAAACCGCCGACTCCGGCGAAAAAGGGCTGAAAATTGCCGCCCAAAAATTCATAAACCTGGTCATTACTGATTACAAAATGCCGGGAATGAATGGACTACAGGTATTGAATGCTGTAAAAAAAATCAATCCTGAAATAGAGGTCATGCTGATCACCGCCTTTGGGACTATTGAAGATTCTGTCGCCGCCATGAAAGCCGGGGCCTGGGATTATCTGACCAAACCTATTGATCTGGAAGAACTGAAAATCAAACTGGGAAAACTAATTGATTACAAGCGATTGATGAGAGAGAATGAAGTGCTTCAGGCCCAGCTGAAGGACAACAAACCGGTTACTAAACTGGTGTATAAAAGCAAAGCAATGGACGAGGTTATGAATCTTGTCGCCCGGGTCAGCAACAGCACCGCTTCCGTGCTGATCAATGGCGCCAGCGGAACCGGTAAAGAACTAATCGCTAAAACCATCCACAATTCATCGCTGCGGGCCAACAATCCCTTTGTGCCGGTCAATTGCGCGGCCATACCGGAGGGTTTGTTTGAATCGGAATTTTTCGGCCATGAAAAAGGCGCTTTTACCGGCTCCGTGAAAAAAAGACATGGCCATTTTGAAATGAGTGACAAAGGAACACTGTTTCTGGATGAAGTCGCAGATATTCCACTAAATTTCCAGGTAAAATTACTGCGGGCAATTCAGGAAAGGGAATTTCAGCGGCTGGGCAGTTCACAATTTATCCAGGTGGATACCCGAATAATAGCCGCCACCAATCGCGATATCGATGAAATGGTCAGAACCGGCCAGTTCCGTTCCGACCTCTATTTTCGCCTGAATGTCATTCCCATCAACCTGCCATCATTGAATGAACGCAAAGAAGATATTCCAATGCTAACCAACCATTTCATCAAAAAATATAATCGCCAAAACAACCGTAAAATTGAAGGTGTCACTCCCCCGGCCCTGGACTGTTTGATGAAATATTCTTTTCCCGGCAATGTCAGGGAACTGGAAAATATTATTGAACGCGCCGTGATTTTAGCAAGGGGAAACCGCATCACCTGCGCGGATATTTCGATCAAATCCGAATCCGACAGCTGCTACAGTGACAGCCCTTATCTCGATGACCAGGTGGAATATTTGGAGAAAAACCTTATTAATTCAACCCTTCAGGAAACCGGCGGAAACAAAACCGCCGCCGCCAAAAAACTGGGAATATCAGAACGGGTTATTCGCTATAAAATAAAAAAATACAACCTGTAGTTTTTTGCTGTTATTCTTTTCCCTATTCAACTTTTCCCCTGATCTGCCGATAAACCAGATATCAATAGTCATTTCAAAACTACTTTGATATTGTCAACAAATCATTTTTAATACCCGGGCTGTTTGTAAACAGCGTTTTCTATTCCGGACAGTGATAACAAGAGATTAACTCAAATAAAATAATTAGAAAAAGATATATGAATACTTTTTATAACCAATCCGGCCTCGCGAAACATCCCCTTGTAAAAAATATTTTGGTCATGCTGGCCTTTGGGTTTATGTCTTTGCTGCTCGGTGAAATCCAATTTTATCTGCCCAATATAACCGGGGGAGCCAGTGATATGCGGGAAGTACCCCTTCTAATCAGCGTGATATACCTACCGCATTGGATTTATATGATTGGCATCAGTATTATCACCTCTTTCGGCACTCCGCCAGAAGGGTCTTTTATCGCCACAGTGATCATGCATGCTGTCGCAGGGCCGGTGGCATGGATCGTTTATCGAATATTTAAAACCCATATAAAAAATAATTACTTGATGGGTTTCTCCTGGATAGTTTTTGTCATTTCTCTCTATACTTTTATTTTAATTCCCCTGCTTGTCATCACATACATAGCGGTCGACCTGCTCCCATCTGTAAATATTTTTAACACTTACCTGGAAATCCTTTATTCTGTCAGATTTGAAATGATCACAACTTCACTGGTTTCCGCCTTATTCATCGTCATTGTCCGGATCAATAAGATGTTGCAGGAACGAATTAAGTGGCATGATCTGATTCTGAAAAATGTTAACCTGGGGTTTTGGTCCAGAGACCTGGCCGATGATACCGTCCACTATCATGAACAATGGGCGAAAATGTTAGGCTATTCCCTGGACGAAGTGCAAGGCAACAGGGATATCTGGCGTTCATTGCTCCATCCGGTAGACAAAGCACAGGCCCTGGCAACGATCAATAAGTTTTTGGATGGCTCCAGCGATTCCTACTACTCCGAATATCGCCTGAAAACAAAAACCGGCGAATGGCGCTGGATTCTCGATCAGGGCCAGGCTATTGAATATGATAAAAACGGAAAGGTTCTCCGCTGCGCCGGTACGCATCTGGATATTACGGACCGGGTTAAAATGCAGGATATTATGATCCAGAATGAAAAAATGATGTCCATCGGCGGACTCGCTGCCGGGATGGCCCACGAAATCAACAATCCCCTTGCCGGCATGATGCAAAACGCAGCGGTCATTCTCAATCGCTTAACAAAGCCCTCTCCAAAAAACGAAGCGATTACCAATGAATTAGGGGTTGATTTTGAAAAAATTTCCGCCTTTATGGAAGAGCGGCACATTATCAAAATGGTCCACTTGATCAAAGATACCGGCCAGCGCGCATCCGAGATCATTTCCAATATGCTGAATTTTGCCCGGAAAAGTGAATCTAAATTTAAAGAAATAGATATCGTGAAAACCATTGATGATACAATCAGGTTGATTGAAAATGACTATGACATGAAAAAAGAATATGATTTCAGACATGTTAAAATCATAAAAAAATATCAGCCCTCCTTGCCACCGCTTTTTTTACAGGAATCCAAGATTAAACAGGTGATCATGAATATTTTAAAAAATGGTGCAGAAGCGATGGCAGAAGAAGGAATAAAGACGATTGACGAGCAGAGAGCGGCAGAACCGCCACGATTCATCATCAATGTTAGCCGGGAAAACAACTTTGTCAAAATCGAACTGGAAAACAACGGTCCACCGATTCCCGAAAAAATCAAAAATCGAATTTTCGAACCCTTTTTCACGACAAAAGAAGAAGGCAGAGGTACCGGACTTGGCTTATCCATTTCCTATTTTATCATTACCAAAGATCATCATGGCGAACTATTTATCGAGTCTGATGAGAGCTTTGGCGTGCGCTTTATTATTCGCTTGCCAATAAAGCCTAATAATATACCTCAATAACAAAATTTGACCCAATTTTTCCCCAATTATAATCATCTTTATAAACAATAACAGAATATTCCTCGGGAAGGAGATCATTATATTCCCCGTCTTTTGTCGTTTTGCCTTGCTGTTGCGCCCAACTCCTGGAAACAAAGGGTTTGTGAAAGGGCAGCCATATCTCTCCCTGGTTTAAATGGAAAACAAAAGCATTCATCTTATCTAAATCTCCATCCGCACCAGGATTGCCGTCATCATCATAACGATCTAAACCAAAAATAGTATTCCAGCTCACACCATTCTCTGCCTTATAGCGCTCAGTTATGTTGTTTCTAATCTTTATATTCAATCGATCTGAATTCAAATGCTTCAGCCCTAAGTTATAAACATTTTTTAAGGCAAGGTTCCCAGGGATTAACTGCAAGTTTTGGGGTGATTCCTTTTGGTTGAAATCACCAATCGCTTCCATAGAATTTTTAAAAGTAACGGCCAAAATTTCATCCTCTGCCAGATCAATGTTAAGTTTAAAAAAACCAAGACTATTATCTTTCTCATAATCAACGTCAGACTTTAATTTTATAAAATATTCCTCTCTGACGGCTTGGTCAATAGCCGCTGTAGTATCCTTTGCATCCAGCCAGACTGTTGCCTGGAAAGCACCGGGCTCCTCCTTAGAACTAACAGATTTATAAAGTTGCATATCCTCAAGGGATGGTACATTAGGAATAAGCATCATATTGTCGCTTATTGGATAAATTTGATCTTTGTAATCTGAGCTCACCCAAAAATAGGCCTCTTTCACATAGTCAAAATCCCGAATAACCATAAAAGGTTCCTCCGCATCACTCTTAACCGTATTGTCACAAAATTGAAAAGATAAAATGATTATACTAGAGAAAATGAATACAAAAAACCGTTTGTTGATCATGATTGCCTTTTTTTAATGTGTTTGTTGATACCAATTAATACCATTACTACCAGTGACAATGAAATTTGTTCCTAATAATTTTTCTGCTTTCTCTGGTTCCCAAATTCAATTTGAGAACCAGAGAAAGCATTAATTAGTCGCTGCTTAAAAAGTAAATTTTTAACCGCTAAGCCCGCTAAGAACGCAATGTTAATTTAATATATTTTAGGTGTTTACAAGCACTTTTCTTTTTCAATCTTTGCGTCCATTGCGGTTAAAGCAATATTTTTTAAAGGGCGACTAACTATTGATATTAAACGAAAAAGGATGTTCGTTCTACAATTTGACCATTGTATTCAATATAGATCCCAAATTAGGCGACTTATTGTTGAAAAATCTTCATCTCCTCCAATTCCTCCAGCCTTACCTCAGCATATTCGATCATGGCCGCTTCACATCCGTCACTGTGATCGAGAAAGTATTCAAATTTTTCAATCGCCAACTCAATATCTTTGTAATGTTTATCCACCAGGTTTGCGATATAATAATGAATATCCTTACGATTCGGCGCAAAATGGACAGCACGTTTATAATTGGCCATTGAGGCGTCATAATCCTGCTCATTTTCACAGCAGATAGCTTTGCGAATATAAACCTCGGCCAAAAAAGAAGGTGTGCTCAACTGAATCGTTTCATCAAAAAATTGATTGGCCTCAGCATATTTTTCCAGTTCCATTTTACTGAGGGAAAGATAGTAGGATGTAAGATAGATTGTAGAGTCTTGTTTCCGGGAGTTTGTTAACATCAATTCGGCATAACGCGGCTTATCCAGGTAATAAAAACAAATCCCCATGCGCTGCTGCTTTTCCCAGGCCGGCAAGTGATTCTCATTGACTTTTCCATAGATCTCCAGGGCTTTGCCAAACTCCTCATTATGAAAAAGCGAGTAGGCGTATTCAGCCAGTAATTGCTGATTCTCCGGATACTTTGTTAGTTCATCCTGCAAAAGTTGATTGGCAAGACTATAACTACCACCCAACTGGTAAGCTTTCACTAACAAGAATACCAGTCCAAGATTTGAAGGATCAGAATGATAGGCTTTTTCCAGATAATCCAATGCCTTTTCTATATTGTTAAGGCGTAATTCACATTGCCCAATACCAGAAAGAGCCATGGGTTTTGTTATTTCAAAAGCCAATAACTCAGAATATGTCGACCGTGCCTGGCGATAATTTTTCATCTGCATATACAAGTCTGATAATAATAACAAGGCCTTCATATTTACGGAATCCTCTTCGGTAATTCTTAACAGACTTTCTTCTGCTTTTTCATATTGATTACTTTTGATCAGGGCGTGACAGCGCGCGAAACGGACATTTATACTTTCCGGCTTCTCAACTAATGTTTTATCAAAGCACCTGATTGCTTTGCCGTGCATCCCCATTTCCTGAAAGATCTCCCCCATTTTACAATAATCCTCAGCAGTAGCGGAATCCTTTTCTACTTTTATTTTCAATTGATCCAGGGCTTTTAAATAGTTTCCCTGAGCAATTAAATTATTCACATCAGGCTGCTGCTCTTGTGCTATCAACAGCGTGACAACAATAAAAAATCCGATGAATCCTTTTAATTTCATGATTTATCTCCTATTACCATTCATGGTAGTGTCAAAAGTTTTCGCTCTGTACATTAGTCTGGCATCTCCCTTTCGAGAGGTTGTGTGAGAACCACCAATCTGTCACTCTGAGGCCACTCGAAGAGTGACTTCGGAGTTAAGGCTTGTCGTCCAGAACTGTCTCCTTCGATCCCGATCCTTCGGGAAGGATGACAGTAGAGTTTGATTTTGGAGTACACCGACCGTGTCGGTCTATGAATCAACACAGTTGATTCACTCCATAGGGGGGCTGCCTGAAAAGATTCAGCTTCTTGCTTTGAACGAAATCAAATTTCCTACCGGAAAATTTGATAAGCGTATCGGATATTCGCTCTACAAGTAATTTCGGTTTTAGCTACTCAGATGGTTTACTCAATTGTAAAGGATAATTCCCATTATCCGATGAATGAAAAAAATAGTATGAATATGATAATAGGAATTGTCATTTACTAGACGATGTTTTATATCTGAGTAGTTACTTTCGGTTTTTTACCCAAAACAAACTAAAAATTTCAAGCCTTTAAAAAAATATTGCATCCTAAACTTCATTTGGTTAATTTGCCAAATAAGAAATATAAGGATCAAGATGAACCCGAAAAATGATTTGCTAACCCATGAAACCGCCAAAGTGCTGAAAGCACTCAGCCACCCAACCCGACTCTGGATGGTGGAGCAACTGGCTAAAGAGGAATGCTGTGTATGCGTGTTCAATGAACAGTTGGATATGGATTTTTCTACCATCTCCAAACATTTGACAGTGCTGAAAGAAGCGGGAATTGTCGATTTTGATAAACGGGGAAAACAGGTTTTCTATCAATTAAAGATGACCTGTGTCCTGAATTTTATCGCCTGCATCAAAGGGACGGTTAAACAAGAATACGTGGATAAATTACAACAAATAGAAAATCATGAGGTCGTTTAATGGACTGGAAAGATGAATGGAAAAAATTGGTCTGGATTGTCACCGCTTTT
>CAYTLS010000021.1:0-10760 GCA_964438745.1 uncultured bacterium | reverse complement strand
CTTATCAGTCTTTTTATAATATTTATCCATATAACCTTCATAATAAATCAATTCATCTTTACCGGCCATTTTAGTAGAATCAGTTGCTACAATCGGCGTTCCTTTTGGCTTTTGTTTTTTATCCAGAGGTTGGATGAGCAAAAGCGGAACACCCTGCAGTCCTTCATATGATATGGAAGGTGTCACAGTACCAATAACTTTACCTAACAACATTTTAGATTTCCCCGCCTTTCAGATCAGTCAATTGATTTTTCACAAAAATACTGGAAGCCTCCAGTTGTTTTGCCATTTCTGTATGTAAGTTTGGAATGACAGCAGCATTGATCAGCATTGCCGGATCAGCAAGTTTGCTTCTGGAAATTTCAAGCGCCGCTTCTACTTCTTCCAGTTTGCCGTTATAAATGACCAGCCCCTTACCACCGATATCGTCTGCCAGTCGAATTTCAACAATTTCTATCTCAGTACTTTTTACAGCCGCATCCGCCGCCTTGATGGTAATCGCAACGGATTTGGTTTCAAATAGTCCTAAAGTCTCATGGCTAATCTTATTTCGTTTGTTCAGTATTGCATCGTGTACTTTGGAGTCGATATTCGGCAGGAAGACACGATCAATAATATTCTCCCCTCCTACAGATAGACCAGTTTGATATGATTCTTCGACCGCCGCAACACTCCCACCAAAAAGCAGAAGATACTTTCCATTATGCACGGTACCTGATTTCAAAACGGAAACCGGTGCAGCTTTGATTATCGCGTCACCGGTAAAAATACCGGCACTGATATTTGATAATTCCAATAAGGCTAAGGCTGGATATTTTTTCATTATACAATCCTAAAATGATCTACAAGCACACATCGTCTTTCACGGGAAAAACTACGTGGCCCGGTTAGTCCTTCACCGGTGGGACTGGCAATGGAGAAAGAGGTATAACCTTCGCCTCCAAACCCTAACCCTGAATAGGAAGGTCCGTTTTTTACAAAAATACTACAGTTCATTGTTTTCGCCATGTTGCTCAAGTTATCGAGATTTTTAGAGTACATCACAGCGGAATGACCAAACCCATGCTCCGCCTTCTTTGCTATGGCGATAGCAGCATTCACATTCGGCATAGAGACCAGGGGTATTACCGGCATCATCTGTTCTGTCCAGACCAGCGGATGTTCCTCATCCACCGGAGCGATCGCAATTCTGATATTATCAGGAACAGTCATGCCGATCTTTCCCAGAATCACCTGAATATTTTTACCAATCAATGATTTTTCCATAACTGCGGGTTTACCCAATCCATTGGTTTTTGCAAAGATGACTTGATCAAGTTTTTTAATCTGCTCTTTGGTTAATATCACTGCATTGTTTCGGCTCAGCGCTTCTGTCAACTGGTCTGCAACTGATTCCACAACAAAGACTTCCTTTTCATCGACACAAATAATATTATTATCGAGGGAAGCACCAATCACAATATTTTTTGCCGCCTGTTCAATATCAGCGGTTTCGTCAACAACGACCGGTGGATTTCCCGGACCGGCACAGATCGCTCGCTTGCCACTGGTCATAGCTGCTTTGACGACACCGGCACCACCCGTCACGACCAGCAGTCGGATTCCAGCATGATGCATCAATTCCCGCGCTGTATCAAGAGTCGGCTCGGCAACTGTAGCGATCAGGTTTTCCGGCCCCCCTGCCGCAACAACCACTTTATTCAATAACTCAATATTAAACAGACTGACATTTTTAGCCGATGGGTGAACATTGAAAACAACTGCGTTTCCGGCGGCAACCATACCAATCGTATTGCAAATAATCGTTGAAGTGGGATTGGTGACCGGCGTGATCGCACCGATAACCCCATAGGGTGCCAATTCAACCAAGGTTAACCCGCGATCCCCTGTATAAGCTCTGGGGTTCAGATCTTCAGTTCCCGGTGTTTTTCGAGCCACCAACCGGGTTTTTTTAATTTTATCTTCATACCTGCCCAGCCCGGTCTCTTGATGGGCTCTTTTGGCAAGATCGGCGGCCTGTTCCAGCATGCTCTTTCTGATAGCTGCAATGATATCTTTTCGCTTCTCAAGTGTCAGCGCTATCAATTGCGATTGGGCTTTTTGGGCCCCATAAACCGCTTCATCAATCGTATTGAATATACCATTTTTCCCAAGCGGTGAATTCATTTTTGGTTTTGGGGTTGAATTCCCTTCCAAAACACCGACTATTTGATGAGCAATACTTTCTATTTGTTCATTTGATAGAGGAGCCAAATCGTCTCTCTTTCATGATCCTTTTTGACCATTTGTTTAATTTTCCATACTAGTTGTCTTTACCTTTTACATACTTAAATTCACCTTGCACTTCCCAATTATCCACAATGGCCATTACGACAGCATCGCAGGGCATTTTTTCTGTAACCTCTGTTTGTCTTGCAGAACTTCCGGTCGCGTACAGGACATATTCGCCAACCCCCGCATTAACAGCGTCAGCTGCAACTACAGTTCCTCCTGTTGGTTTTCCCTCTACATCAACCTGTTGCAACACCAGAAATCTCATACCCTCCATTTTCTGGACTTTTTGGGTAGAAACAACTGTTCCTGCTACTTTGGCAAGAATCATTTCGCCTCCGGTTTTTATTTCTTTTCGGTTTCTTTATTAATTGGCATTATCTCTTCAACAGTATCATGAGGACGGGCGATAATATGTACAGTTACCACTTCGCCAACTCTTGAAGCACTGATTCGGCCGGCATCACAAGCTGCTTTTACAGCTGCAACATCACCACGAATAACGGCCGTGGTATATCCGCCACCGGTTTTTTCATATTTTACCAATTCTACTTTTGCTGCTTTTAACATTGCATCTGCTGCTTCAACAACTGCAGCAAAACTTCTTGTTTCAATCATTCCTAATGCGTGGGCCATTTTACTCTCCTATTAAATGTGTTGAACCGGCCAAATTGTTGGTTGTGTTTATCCAACTCACCAGGTACAACTTTGTTTATTTTATATTTTCTACACAGGAAGCACTATACTATTTATATGTATGATTGCTTTCTGTGCGTTTTTTCCTATTATCTATTTTTTATATTCTTTTCCGGTGACACTTTCGATTGCCTGAACAGCGGCGCGCCAGCCAACCTCCATGTCCTTTTCTTCCCCGCCGAGATAAATTCTGCCAAAACTTCCCACAGCTCTTATCTCCAGCACATTAATATTGGCGGCTTTTTCCGCTTCATTGGCAGCCAGAGCTGCATATGCCGCCGGGGCGACTTCCATAATAAACATCGTTTCTCCCGGCACGACCATATTACCATGACGCATTCTGTTAATCAACTGAGTATGATGATCGCTAATATTGCGAATAACCTGCTGAGACACGATTCTTGGCTTTACCCGGTCGCCTTCTTTCAGTTCCAACGCTTCCAGTATTGCAGCGCCGGCTTGTCTTACATCGGCCTGTGAATCAGAATGCAGTTCCAGCATACCGTACAGTCTCTCAACCACTTGCATACCCGGAGTCACATGAGTTGATTTCAAGGCAATATCCGTAATTCTGTTGATTTCAATTCCCGGTGAAATTTCCAGCCATAACGAGGCTTGTCCGGCTACCGGTAAAAATCCTTTTGCCACAGTGGCAATAAAGGCCGCGTTTTGAGGCTGCAAACTATCTAAATATACATAAGCTCTGAGATCTACCATTTTTTCCTCTGTTCTTTAAAGTTAATATTGTGATCCTGATGAATTTGTTGAATCATCAGAATAAGTAGGGTTTTTCGCCCCTTTTACAATTTTAATGCCCGCGCTGGCACCAATTCTGTTAGCACCGGCTTTTACCATTGTTTCGGCATCCTGAAAAGAGCGGATACCCCCGGATGCTTTAACACCGATACCGGTATTCCCAACCACTTTTCTCATCAATTCAACATCATGGGCGGTTGCGCCACCTCCGGCAAATCCCGTCGAGGTTTTGACAAAATTCGCTCTGGCTTTTTTGGCCAGTTCGCAGGCTTTGATTTTTTCTTCATCAGTGAGTAGTGTTGTTTCAATAATAACCTTGCTTAAGGCGCTCCCGTCTTCGCAAGCTTCAACCACCATACGAATATCCCGATACACCAAATCATAATTTTTACTCTTCAAGGCCCCGACATTAATAACCATATCAATTTCATTAGCACCGTCCCGAATAGCCCGTCTGGCTTCCAGTGCTTTTACCTCCGGCATATGTGCGCCGGATGGAAATCCCACCACTGTACAAACATCCACTCCCGAGTTGTATAATTCTTTCGCTACAAGCGGTACATAACTCGGACTGGCACAAACAGAAGCAAATTTATATTCTCGGGCTTCATGACATATTTTTTTAATGTCAGCATCTGTTGTGTCCGGTTTCAAAATCGTGTGATCAATACAGCGCGCAATATCCTGCGGAACACAGTCACATTTTGACCCATCATGGTAGCCCAACCGTGCGACTCCAAAGTCCATAAAATTGCGCAATGTTTCCGGTTTTTTTTCCAGCGAAACACCACACATGCAGACCATCTCAGAGTCGGAATGCCCTGAGCCGGTTTGATCAGAAGGGGCTTCTTTCTTGTCTATTAAGCTGCTCACAGACTGAGCAATTTTCACTAAATCTTCGTTTGAAAGTTCCAAGCTTTCCTCCATTATAAGATTATCTTTTATATTTTTGTTATTGTCTAATTGATTGATCATTTCAACCCGCCTCAGATGACGGTCGGCAGTACAATCCGTTGTTAAAAATATTTTCACGATCTGCTTGGCCAGGTTAGTTCCAATCAATCCGGCTCCCAACGTCGCAATATTGGCGTTGTTATGTTCACGGGCATTATTGGCGGAGGAGAGGTCATAACATAACGCAGCTCTCACACCGGGTACTTTGTTGGCAGTCATTGAGGAGCCAATTCCGGCACCATCGACAATTATACCGAAATCAGCTTTCCCTTGAGAGACCTCACTGGCAACTTTAAAAGCAAACCTGGGATAATCAACAGAATCCGTACTATCGGTGCCACGATCAATAACAGTATATGCGAGTTCTTTTAAATAAGATTTCAATGTTTCTTTTAAAGGAAACCCACCATGGTCAGATCCAATGGCTATGGTTTTATTCATAAACTTTGTCCTTCATCGTTCAGTAGTTTTTTGGCAATTTGGCTGTCTGTGATCAATACATTAATCAGTTTTCCTTTTAAAGCAGCCTTTATAGCAGAACACTTTTTTTGACCCCCTGCAACCGCAACAGCATATTTTTTTGATTTCAATTCCTCTAAACCAATACCAATCGTCCTGTCATTCAATTCTTCGGAACAAATTTCACCCGATTGATTAATAATTCTGGAACAAATATCCCCGACAGCGCCCTGAGTTAACAATTTTTCAACCTCTTTCTTTGTAAAATAATCGGATTTCACCAAAACCGAATCATAGCCAAAAGAACCGATTGTGAAAAAAGCAAGTTCAGCTGTGCGCGCCAGATTCATAGTATTGGTAATATTTCTATCGGATATAATTGTGTTTTTCAAAACAGCACTATCTACAATCGCCGGTAATGGCAATAAATAAGGTACCGCATTATAGGCTTCCCCGATTTTTTGTGTCACTTCACTGGCGTGGGTATCATATTCTGCCCGGGACACACCGCCAGTGAGTTGTACTACAGTCATATTATTTACAGATCTGGGGGCTATATGATTTTTAAATTCCTGCATTGTTGATCC
The DNA here is from genome assembly GCA_964438745.1 of uncultured bacterium. Classification (GTDB taxonomy): domain Bacteria; phylum Fidelibacterota; class UBA2242; order UBA2242; family JAFGTP01; genus JAFGTP01. Next base: position 5,037 of record CAYTLS010000021.1, on the reverse strand, counting down.
CCAGGAAACGCCTAGTACCTGATTGTTTTCAATGATTTCATCCAGATAGATAGCCGCGGCCTTTCCGAGATTTTTAGTAATTGCAGTGGCTTCAAGATTATCACCAGGAACAATAATTACCTTATCGAGGTGATAATGATCCTTTAATTTATTTTCTAATTCTGTACCACTTTGAACGGGATCATTTATTTTTATCTCAACAATGCCCGCTTCCCTGGCTTGTTGTAATATACGGGAAACACCCGGGCGTGATATACCAATTTCTTTCGCAATCTGCTGTTGATTGTAGTTATATTGATAATAGAGCCGGGCGGCTTTAACAATTGTTGCTGTATCCATTTACTTTCCATTATTGAACATTTGTTCAATCAATCTAATCATATGTTCAATAGTAAATATTTTTATCCTATTTGTCAAGATTTTTATAAAAAAAAGCCTGATTTGGAAATCAAATCAGGCTTCTTAAACATCTATTTTTAAATATTTATTTGAAATATTTTACAAATTTTCCGGCCAGTACACCTGCTTCTTCTTTGGAAGGCGCTTCAGCGATGACCCTGACGATTGGTTCAGTATTGGACTTTCTGATATGCACCCAACTGTTTTCAAAGGTCAGTTTGACACCATCCTCAGTATTAATTTCCAGGGGTTCTTTAATTTCAGAGAGTTTTTCAACTTCTTCTGACAGGTCGCCGACTTCTGTTTCAACTTTATTTTTTACCATGACGAATTGTGGAATTGTATCCATGATCTCTGCCACTGTTTTTTCTTCAAGGGTCAATAAAAACAGAATAATCGCCATTCCTGTGGGGGAATCACGGCAACGTTTTGAAAATGGGAGAATAACCCCGCCATTTCCTTCGCCACCGAGAATAGCATTATTTTCATGTAACTTTTCAACAACATTAATTTCACCGACCGGTGTCCGGGTGACGATTCCATTGAATTGCTCAGCAACTTTATCCAGCGCCATAGTTGTAGAAAGATTAGTTACAATTTCTCTGTCTACTGAAATAACCCGTTGTAACATTAATCTGGCGGCCAATACCAGGGTCGACTCTTCAGACAAAGCAGTTCCTTTATTGTCCACAATCGCTAGCCGGTCACCATCGGGATCTACTGCAAAACCAATATCAGCTTTATTTTTAGCAACTGCTTCTTCCAGTTCTTTTAGATTTTCACGGGTTGGTTCCGGTGTACGGGGAAAATCTTTTTTACCGTCGCAATTGATAGCAACAACTTCGCATCCCAGGGCATCGAGAAGTTTTGGACCGGCTTCGAAGCCCCCCCCATTCACTGCGTCAAACACCACCTTAAACTTTTTCTCTTTGATCTGATCGACATTAATATAATGCAAATTTAATATATCATTTATATGATGGTCTATAGCCTCTTTATCTTCGATAATTTCCGGTAATTCATCCGGCGCTTTGGGAAGATCCTTTTCCATTTCCTTACGGGATTCCTGCAATTCCAGCATTGCATCGCCATTCAAAAACTCACCCACTTCATTGATGAATTTGAGGCCATTCCAGGGTAATGGATTATGACTGGCGGTAATGGAAATGCCACCTTGCGCCTGGTGGTAGTATGTGGCGAATTGTACAGTTGGTGTCGGACAGATACCAATATTGACAACTTTCGCTCCGGCATGGCGAATACCTTCAACAATTGTTTCCATAATTTTTTCACCACTTTTGCGGGTGTCACGACCGACAACAATTCGAGTGGCGCCAACTTTTTTAACAAAAGCAGCCGCATAGGCTTTTAAAAATGGTTCGCTCATATCTTTGTCATGAGCTCTGACACCTGATAAACTTTCAATAATCATAGTTTTCCTCATCTATTTGGGTTAATTCAAATTCAGACCTATAATTTACAAGCTTGCAGCAAATAATTCAATAGCCGGATGAACAGCCAACAATTTACATAAAGAACTGTTTTCGTTTAATATAAGCACAAAAAATGCAGATCAGTATTCGTCTCTTCACCCATTAATTCAAATAATAATAAAAACCTCTTAAAAATACAAATAATGTAAATATTTTATAAACAAATAATTAACAACAAATATCCAGCGCAATTTAAGTAACATTTGTTTTCTTAATTATAATAAATTCTCAGTTCTATGTGATTTTTATTGGGTAACCCCTTCAGATGTTTACTCAAAAAAATTAAGGCTGTCTAAAAATTATCGTGAAAAAATCTGTGTGTGCATGTATTGACCGGCACAGAAACTAATTACCCACTGCATTTCCTATAGAACCAAATTTTCTATTCTTTAAACTTTGCATATTTTTCAAAAATATGTAATTTCTCTGAATTTTCAAACTGATATGGAGCATAAATGAAGGACAAGCACAAAATTCTATTACTTATCGTCTCAATAATTCTCCTGCTATTCTCCTGTAATAAAAGCAGCAGCAAAAATTTAGCAGAACAGGAATTCCGGATTGACACTCCGCCAAAATTTATCTTTTTATTCATTGGAGACGGAATGTCTTTCAGTCAGATCAGTATCACAAAAGCCGTACAACGTCATGCAAAATTTCGTCTTCACAAAAAACCGGAGTTCGGCAACCGGCCCATGGTATTGGAGCAATTTCCTGTCACCGGTGTAGCAACGACTTTCGCCGAAGACCGTTATATTACCGAATCCTCGGCAGCCGGCACAGCCCTGGCAACCGGCAAAAAAACCTCCTGCGGAACAGTCTCAATGAACAGCACCCATACTGAAAATTACAAAACCATTGCGGAAATGGCCCGCGACCGGGGAATGAAAGTCGGAATTGTCTCCAGTGTTAGTATCGATCACGCGACTCCGGCCTGTTTTTATGCCCATGAAAAAGATCGTGGAAAATACAATAATATTGCCGCTCAAATGGCTTTGAGCCGGTTTGATTATTTCGGGGGCGGATTTGCCCGTGGCAGTCTGCCGGAGCAATTAAAAAAAGAAAAGGCAAAAGATATTTTAAAGACTATGGAAAAAGCCGGTTATGAAATTGCCACCAACAAAAAGGATCTTGCCAATGTCATGCCCGGTGATAAATGCTGGACTTTCAATAAGAAATATGATAATGACGCCGCACTGCATTATGAAATTGATAAGCCGGCCAATTACCTGGATCTGGCTGATTTTACGGCAGAGGGCATTCGCATTCTTTACAATGAACGGGGATTTTTCATGATGGTAGAAAGCGGCAAAATCGACTGGGCCTGCCATGCCAATGATGTGGTAACCGCTACTCATGAAGTGGTTGCACTTGATGAATCCATAGCCAAGGCCGTGGAATTTTATCAACGCCATCCGGAAGAAACATTGATCATTATTACCGGTGATCATGAATGCGGCGGACTAACTCTGGGATATTCCGCTGCTAAATATGAATCCGCCTTTGACATTTTAAATTACCAAAAAATCAGTTACCAAAATTTTGCCGCCAAAGTCTATCGATGGAAAAAAGAGAGAACTGTCACCCAGGCAATGGTATTGGATAGTATCGGCTACTATTTTGGACTGGGAAGAGCTGATCTGAGCCCTCAGCTCGCCATGTCCAATTACGAAACAAAACGCTTACTGGACGCCTATGCGATCTCCTTTAATAAAAAAACAAAGGAAGACGAGGAGGAATATTATATCAATTACGGCAGTTATGACCCCTTGACGGTAACTGTAACGCATCTGTTAAACCAAAAAGCAGGTATCAACTGGTCAACATACTCCCATACTCCTGTACCGGTGCCGGTCTATGCAATGGGGATTGGCGACAGCTATTTCAGTGGTCAACTGGACAATACAGATATCGCCAAAAATATTATCCGGATTGCTCGTTTAGAATAGTCTTCGGAATTTTTACAATAATCATTATTTTTTACAATGATAATAACCCAACATAGAACACGCCTTAACATTGTTTTCACGCTTGTGATCTCTTCCCTTTCATTGGTATTAATTTTTATCCCAACAGGCTTTGAAAACCCAATTATCAAGCAAAACAGTCTGCGTGTAAAAGCCATTGTTCTGAAGGTTGATAACTCCTCTTTGCAACAGAGCGGAATTGTATTCACTGGTTCACAATCATTGCAATTAAAAATTCTGTCCGGAAAATTCAAATCCCACGTTGTGACAGCAGAAAATATATTGACCGGACAAAAACGGCTGGACCGGATCTATAAACCCAAGGATAAAATACTGGCTGTGGTCATACCGAATCAAGAGGAAAGTAAAATAGTCAGCGCCAGAGCACAGAGTATTTACCGGATTAATATTGAAATTTTACTTTTCTCATTATTCGCACTTTTCCTGGTCGTTTTCGCCGGCTGGACCGGATTCAAAGCATTGCTTTCCTTCGTTTTTACCGCACTGGCTATCTGGAAAATATTGATACCCCTCTTTTTAGCCGGTTTTCCACCATTGGCAACGGCTTTATTTATTATTACTCTGATTACAACAACAATTATTTTGCTGATCGCCTCATTTACAAAAAAAGCCCTGGTCGCTCTTACCGGTTCAATAGCAGGTATAGGTCTGACGTGCCTGTTATCGGTTATTTTTGGATACTGGCTCAAAATTCCGGGAACTGTACAGGAGTTCTCCGAAACAATACTATACGCCGGCTTTTATCAGCTTTCTATTACTGACATTTTCTTGTCGGGTATTTTTATTTCTGCCAGTGGCGCCCTAATGGATATCGCCATGGATATCGCCGCGTCTCAACAAGAGATAAAACACAAACGCCCGGATATTCAGACCAAAGAACTGATTTTATCAGGCTTTACCATCGCGCGGCCTGTCATTGGGACAATGACAACCACCTTGCTTTTTGCATACAGCGGCAGTTTTATGTTTACCTTTATGGCTTTTATGGCCAAAGGTACACCACTTAGTGTTTTTCTCAATACCAACTACATCGCAGCTGAAATACTACAAACGCTGGTGGGTAGTTTCGGGCTGGTGCTGGTTGCCCCTTTCACCGCAATTATCGGCGGTATTGTGTATTGCCATAAATTTTCTTAGTCTTATAATAGAATCTTTTT
>CAYTLS010000020.1:0-10955 GCA_964438745.1 uncultured bacterium | reverse complement strand
AAGATTTCCTGGTATCGATTATTCACCAGGGGGATCTGGCATATGACGACTGCTATCTGAATCGATTAGCTAGTGAAGATGAAAAAGTTGGCTATCTCAGGGCCAAAGCGATCCAGAGTCTGATCAAACAAACCACGGAATATTTTATCACCCATTTGAATGCAATTGTCGATGGCAAAGTATTGTCGCCCCTGTCCAAAAATATTGCATCTGCCGAAGTATTGAATTGTATCAAGAGAATTTCAGCTAAACGGATTTACAATTATCGACCGGTGCTGGAAATCGAAGCTGCCGGGTTTGAGGTTTTGGGTGGACTGTTGGAAATCATTACAGATGCTGTATTAGAAAAAATGAATAGGCGCCGAGAAAAAATTATTCAGCTGTTGCCGGCCAATATCATTAACAATGAAAACAGCCAATATGAAAAACTCATGCTGATCAATGATTATGTCTCAGGTATGACGGATAATTTTGCGATTTCCATGTACAGGAAGTTAAAAGGCATATCCTTACCAAGAGTATATTGATAGAGAAAAATATTTCTATTTTAATGGATAATCCATATATTCAGCGTGTTACCGATAACATTTGAGGGTGCAGGGGTAATGTTATGAAGAAAATATTTTTGGTATTAGTTGGGTTAATGAGTTTGAGTTTTTGTAATAAAGATTATAAGTTTTTAAGTAATCTAGTAAAAGATAATGTTGTTATGAGCGGAGTCCGGTCATCAGCCTATGGAATACGCCCTTTTCCACATCCGGTAGTTTGGGAAGAAGGCATCAAAAAGGTCAATAATAATTTTGATGGCAATTCTACACCTTCTGCACTCTGGATTGTTGGTGTGATGGGCAGTGAATCAAAGTACTGCCGGTTGGAATTTCCGGTATCTGACAAGTATGATAATATTACAAGTAATAAATATGATAAGCATGAAAAGTATTTAAGTCATTTTGATAGTACCGGTGTAAAGGTTTTTCTGCAGGTGGAGCCGGCCATGGCCAATGTGGATACACTGATCAAATTGGTCCTTGATCATTACGGACATCATCCGTCCGTCATTGGCTTTGGCGTAGACGCTGAATGGCATAAATATACAGACCGGGAAGATTGGGGAGTTCCTGTCAAAGATACTGAAGCGGAACGTTGGGAAAAGAGTGTTAAAGACTACAATCCTGGTTATCAACTATTTCTGAAACACTGGGACCGCAACTGGATGCCTGAAACCTATCGTGGCGACATAATCTTTGTCAGTGCCAGCCAGATGTTCAGAAACCGAGAGCACATGATCACGGAATTTACTGAATACTGGGGGCCTTATTTTTACCCCAATACTGTTTTTTACCAGATCGGCTATCCGGCGGATAAAAATCTCTGGAATTCCCTGGCTGATCCTGTCAAAGAGTGGGGCGCTACCCTGGCTAATGGACATCAGCAGAATGTGGGAATTTTTTGGGTTGATTTTTCTTTACAGGATGCAGTTAAAAATTTTGAAGAAACAGAAAATTACATAATCGGTACAAAAATATATGATCCAATAGATAATTTGGCCAGATTGTTTCGGGAATTGAAATCAGCACGGATCAATACCCTCGTTTCATCCCAAAAGTTGAATGCAAATCCGGCGTTTCGTTTATTGGCTGAAAAGTATGCTATGAAACGCTTCTTAATATTTCCTGTCTTTTATGCGCCGGAATATTTAAGTGAACATCCTGAACATTATGCTATTCTCCAAACCGGTGAGATTGCTAAAGATGAATGGGTGGAATTTGTCTGCCCAGCCCGGGAAGAGTTTCGGCAATTACGAATTAAACAATTGAAGAAAAGGATTCACGAAACCAACCCTGATGGCATCAGTATCGATTTTATTCGCCATTTTGCTTTTTGGGAAAAAATCTATCCTGACAGAACACCGGAATCTTTACCCAACACCTGTTTTTGTGATCATTGTATGGAAAAATTCCAAATTCATATTGGGAAACAGATAAATGCTGAAACACCTCAGCAGTATTACCAGTGGATTTTGGACAATAAAAAAGAAGAATGGATCAGTTGGAAATCATCTCTGATCACTTCTATGGTCAGAGAATTGGTTGAAGCTGCGAAATCCATTGATCCTGAAATTCTGATCAATCTCCATCTGGTGCCCTGGAGAGCAGAAGATTTTGATAATGCCCGGGAAGTTATTTTAGGACAAAATATCAAAGCACTCGCAAAATATGCAGATTATCTCTCCCCAATGACCTATGCCCATATGGTGAAGCAGAATCCGGAATGGATCGCTGAGGTCGTTTGGGAGATGTATGAAACCACTAACTGTAAGATATTACCCAGTTTCCAGGTATCAAACTGCTATAGGGAAGAAGAAATACCGGCAGACACTTTTCAGCAATATTTACATTATTCGTCGCAATTTCCTGCCGCCGGATATGTCTACTGGTCATGGAAGCGATTAAGTGAGCAACAAAAACAAATCATTATGGAATGAAAAATTTCCTCTTAACAGGAAGAATTATAAAGTGATTACTCTGTAGCCATCAGCTAAATATTTACTCATGGATGGATGCCCTGACATATCACCCTTTAGTGGTAGACCAGCTTCTTTGACGGCTTCCGCGACCCCCAGTTTTTTTGAGCAGGCCAGACAAACCTCCCTGATCAGTCCCAATTCTTTGGCTCTTTCATAGTGTTTGGACAGAAAATGTCCGGGTTCGCTCATGTCGGGAACCAGTTTGACGGCCTCACCTTCGATAACAATGGCACCTTCCATACCCTTTTCATGTAAATCAAAAGCATTCAACAGGACATGAATGAAGCACATCGGATTTCCCTGAAATGCAAAAATAGCGGTTTTTTCCTGACTCATAATTGACTCCTGAAATTTTAAATTATATTTACGTTAATTTCCAAATTGTTATTAAATTGATTTTTATATAAGTTGTTAATTTTATTCATTTTGTTTAAAAAAAATTAAAAATTTATTAATAATTCAGGTTAACAAAATTTTTTATCGATACAAAATAAAAAAAAGACTGCCAATAACTGACAGCCTTTAATATTATCTGAGAAACAATTATTTATTCAATCGCACCCTGGTTTTGCAGCCACTCACTGTTCAGGTCTTCTTTGATTTTGTACATCATATTGTTTTCAAATTCTTCTCTCCGCTTATTTTCCAGAAATTTCACGGCGACTGAGGGAAACAATTCCAATAGTAATTCTTCTTTTTCGGTTTTTGCCAGTTTGACATTGCCATATTCCGGCAACTTCGGATTTTTCTGTTTTTCATAATTGGATGTATCATAGGGTATTTCTTTTTTCGACCCTGTAATTTTTTGGCGAAATTCCGGATCCACGGGGGCGGGGGTTTTACCGTATTGACCTTTTACCAGATTTGCAAATTGTTTTGAAATTGTGGTGTAGAAAGGCTCCAGACCTTTGGACTCATCCACCACACAATTCACAGCTTGGCCGCCGACTATTTGGCTGGAAGGGGTGACAAGTGGAGGGCAACCGGAGTCAACCCTGACTTTTGGGACATATTTCAATACTTTGTCCATGTGCTCACTGAGCTTCAGTGTTTCTAACTGAGCAATCAGGTTGGAGTACATACCACCGGGGATTTCTGCATCACGCACTGCTTTGTTGGGAGGCGGAAAATTAAAATAGCGTTCAATTTTATGGATCGTTTTTAACAGGTCATCCCATTCCTTTTCCTGTGCATAATCAATCGCTTGTTCGATCATGACATTAATGCTGGTGGGAATGCTATCCTGGGCAATATTATAGTCCATCGGAACTTTTTTACGATTGTCAAATTGGGATAACTCCTGCCTGATCTCGCTTAACTCTTTATTGATTTTTGCTACAGCATCCAGATTTACACCGGTGTCAATATCCAGTTTATCGGCAAACAATTGTACAAATTCAAAGGCTGGCGCAGCAGTTCCACCGGCGAAATTAAGCATAACTGTATCAACAATATCAACCCCATTCAGGATAGCGACCAGAATACTGGCCAATCCATATCCGGGCGTAGAGTGTGTATGCATATTAATGGGAACCTTGATCTCTTTGGAAAGTCGGGAAAACAATCGGTCGGCAAAGGCCGGATGCATCAAGCCCGCCATATCTTTAATAGTAATAATATCAGCGCCCATTTTTTCCAGTTCTTTGGCCTTTTCCAGATAATAGTCAACTGAGAAAGTATTTTGTGGCAGCTTTTTACCGCTGAAAAATGATTTCATTCGTTCCATGGCGGTGAATTTGGGATCTACTGTATAGCAGATGGCACAATCAACGGTTCCACCATATTGTTTGACAAATTTAATGGTTGATTTAATATTGTCAAAGTCATTCAGTGCATCAAATATGCGCATGATGTGCAGACCGGAATGGAGAGCATTTTTACAAAAGCCTTCAATAACACTGTCGGGGTAGGGATTGTATCCAAATAGATTACGGCCTCTGGATAGGGCGGTCAATCGGGTTCTGTCACCTAGCTGGTCGACGATTGATTCCAAACGATACCAGGGATCTTCATTCAGATAGCGCATTACGGAATCCGGGACAGCTCCGCCCCAAACTTCCATGGCGAAAAATTTGGAATTCTGATAATAGGGGAGTACCCGTTCCACATGGGCTTGAGTCATGCGTGTGGCAAATTGTGATTGTTGCCCGTCACGTAAAGTCAGATCACGTATCTTTATCTTTTTATTCATCAACTTCTCCTTGAACATCTGAGGTTTCGGAATAATATCGCTCCATGCAATCAGGACATATCCCGTGACTGAAATCGATATTTGACCGAATACTAATATATGATTCGACATTTTCCCAAAAACCTTTATCGTCACGTACCTTTTTACAATGAAAGCAAATGGGTACAAGATTTCTTAGTCGTTTATTTTCTTCTATTTGATCTCTTAGTTTTTTGATTAATTTTTTTTGATTGTCCAATGCTTTTTTTAATTCCAGATGTATATCGATTCTGGCTAATAATTCTTTGGTTTTAAAAGGCTTTTTGACATAATCAACAGCACCGGCATTTAAGCCTTCGACAATTATATCACTTTCGGAAACTGATGTAATAAAAATAATTGGAATTTCCTGCATTGCGGGATCCTGCTGTAATTCCAGGCAGACTTCCAGACCGTTTTTTTTCGGCATTCTGATATCCAGTAGAATCAGATCAGGCATAACCTCGCGTGCCTTTTCCAAACCAACTTCGCCATCTTCTGCCAAAACAACAAAAAAATAATTATCCTCAAGAATGTGTTTAAGCAGATGACGGTTAGTCATTTCATCGTCCACAACCAAAATGGTAGGTTGATTGTTTTTTAATATATTTTCTAGATCTTTCATATCACCCCAAATTAATTTAACCTTTAAGTTACAACATTTTTAATAATAGGTAAATGAAAAAAGGATAAAAGCGATTTCTATAATCGGCCAAAAGAGTTAAATTATTGTCATTCAAAAATTTCATATTAAAATATACATGAAATTTTTGTTTCATGAAAATTAAATTGTGAGAAATTTGTTCGGGAAGGAACCCATGAAATCTGCTGTGCTAATGCTTTTGATGGCGGGTCTTTATGTTCTAGCCTACCATACTTATGGTAAGTTTTTAGGGCGAAAAATTTTTAAGCTGTCTTCGATCCGGGAGTGTCCCAGTAAGACTTTGCAGGATAACATTGATTTTGTACCAACAGACAAATTCATTCTTTTTGGCCATCATTTCACATCAATTGCAGGGACAGGGCCGATTGTTGGGCCGGCAATAGGTGTTATTTGGGGTTGGTTGCCGGCATTGATTTGGGTGCTGATCGGCTCTGTTTTTATGGGAGGGGTACATGATTTTGGAGCGCTGGTGATATCATTGCGCAATTCCGGTCGTAGCATCGGGGATGTCGCTTCCAAATATATCGGGCGCAGAGCGCAATTAATGTTCATGCTTATTATCATCTTATTGCTCTGGATTATTATCGCTATTTTTGGATTGGTAATTGCAGTTGTATTTGATATTTTTCCGCAAGCTGTTATACCGGTCTTTTTACAGATACCAATCGCCCTCTGGCTGGGCCATCAATTTTATAAAAAGAATTCGTCCTATTTCGGCGCTACCTTAATCGCCTTGATGCTGCTCTATTTATTTATTGTTTTAGGTACTTTTGTTCCGGTAAAAATGCCGACTCTTTTGGGAGTCAGCCCGATCGCAATCTGGACAATTATTCTCTTGGTCTATGCCTATATTGCCTCAATTTTACCGGTTCAGGTATTGCTCCAGCCACGGGATTTTATCAATGCATATCAATTATTGTTGACCATGGCACTGTTGGCAATCGGAGTTATTGTTTCAAATCCTGTGATGGTGGCACCTGTGATTAACCATAATCCCACCGGTGCGCCGTCCATGTGGCCTATGTTGTTTGTTGTTATTGCTTGTGGCGCGATTTCGGGATTTCATTCCCTGGTATCCTCAGGTACTTCTTCGAAGCAGTGTGATAGTGAAAAATCAACAACTCTTGTTGGATATGGAGGAATGCTTACAGAGGGGATGTTAGCGGTTTTTGTGATATTAGCCTGCAGCGCCGGTATCGGACTAGGACTCGATGTCAATGGGGAAACTATTTCTGGTGCCGCAGCTTTCCAGCAGCATTACAGCAGTTGGCAAGCTGCCCATGGATTAGGCAGCAAGGTTCATGCATTCGTTGTTGGCAGTTCAAATATGATCAGTAGTTTAGGAATACCCGCTGGTTTTGTCATCACATTGATGGGCGTGTTTATTGCTTCCTTTGCGGCAACAACACTGGATACAGCGACACGATTACAGCGCTATATCATTTCGGAATGCGCTGAAAATTATAACAATAAGTTGTTCAGACGCAAGCACCCGGCCACCGCTTTTGCTGTCGTCAGTGCATTATTTTTAGCCTTTCACAATGGGACTGGTAATGGTGCATTGATTCTCTGGCCACTTTTTGGTACCTGTAATCAGTTGTTGGCGGGTTTATCACTCCTGGCGATTACAATATATCTGAAGCATAAAAAGGTGAATTATATCTTTACTTTTATCCCCATGATTTTCATGCTCACCATGACAGGTTGGGCGATGCAAATTAATTTAGCTAATTTTGCGCATCAGGATAATTGGTTATTGTTCACTGTAGGGAGTTTTATAGTCTTGTTGGAAAGTTGGATGGTCATTGAGGGGCTGATATTGATACTGAAAAACAAAGGTATTTCGAAAGTTAAATGAATTTGTTATATTTGGCTCTGTTTTTTGAATGGACTTTACTGACAAGTTGTCAGGTCAATTGGTATGAGGCTATGATAAAAAATGACATGTTATTATGCATGACAGAAATATGGTATTTATCTTGCAGCGACAAACCCTTTTGAAAAACATCAAATCGATTAAAAAATAGGAGATGACTTCGGTGGCTAAGAAAGATAAAAGTAAAAAAGATAAGAATGAAGAGAATAAAGATGTAATAGTTGAAATTTCTTCGGACAAGCCTGAAGAAGTGGAGGCAGAATTAATTAATGATGAAAATTCATTGGATGACGAAAAAGAAATCAAACAAGGTAAGTTTAGAAAGCAGAAAACCAAAAAAAATGGGACTGTTTCTCAAAAAAAATATGATAAATTGAAGCAGGAACTCGAAGAACAACAACAGGCTTTTGAAGAAATGAAAGATAAATATTATCGGGCCGCAGCAGAATTTGATAATTTTAAAAAACGGACAAACAAAGAATTGTCCACTTTCCATAAATATGCCGGTGAAAAGGTCCTTCGGGAAATCATTCCTATATTTGATGATATGTCCAGGGCGCTGGATAATGAACCTGAGAAAGAAAGTAATGACAGTACCGGTCTGGCCATGATCTATAAGAAATTTAGCAATATATTGAAAAATCTCGGTGTAGAACCAATCGAGACAGTTGGAGAAGATTTTAATCCTGATTTGCACCATGCGTTAATGGTCAGAGAAGAAGAAGATATTGCCCCGGATAAGGTTCTCGAGGAATTTGAAAAAGGGTATATGTACAAAGACAAAGTATTAAAGCATGCAAAAGTAGTGGTGAGTAAGTAGTTATGGGAAAAAATTATTATTCAGTTCTGGGTGTTGATAAAAATGCAAGCAATGATGAGATAAAAAAAGCTTATCGCAAAATGGCTCTGAAATACCATCCGGATAAAAATCCGGGAAATAAAGAAGCGGAAGATAAATTTAAAGAGGGTTCCGAGGCCTATTCGGTGCTCTCTGATGAGAAAAAACGGTCACTTTATGACCAGTATGGTGAGGCCGGACTCAAAGGCGGCCCGGCTGGTGGTGCCGGCGCTGGCGGCTACAGTGACTTTGGTTTTGATCTGTCAGATGCTTTGCGCACTTTCATGAATGGTTTTGGCGGTTTTGGCGGGTTTGATGACATCTTCGGGGCTGCTGCCGGCGGAGCTGGTGGTCGTGGAGGACCAAAGCGTGGTGGAAACCTGAAAATAAAAGTTAAACTAACGCTTGAAGAGATCAGCAAAGGCGTGGAAAAGAAAATCCGTATCAAGCGGTATGATAAATGTGATAAATGCTCCGGTAAAGGTCATGAGCCGGGTAGTTCGTTAAAAACTTGTCCAGCCTGTCATGGCAATGGTGAAGTACGGCAGGTGAGCCGTTCTTTTTTTGGACAGGTGGTAAATGTACAGCAATGTAGTACTTGCCACGGCGAAGGTAAAATTCCTGAAAAACCCTGTAGCAATTGTGGTGGTTCCGGACGTCAGCGGGTCAGCAAACTCGTCAATATCAAAGTACCGGCCGGAGTTGCAACTGGAAATTATATGACTATGGGCGGTGAAGGCAATATTGGTATGCGTGGCGCTCCCTACGGTGACTTAATCGTTATGTTTGAAGAAAAACCGCACAAATATTTTTCCAGAAATGACAATGATATATATATTGATATGCACTTGAGCCCGGCGGAGGCTGCCCTGGGTACGGAAATGAAGGTCAGTACCTTAAATGGCGCTGTTAAAATGGTTATACCGGCCGGTACACAGTCCGGCAAACTATTGCGTATGAAAAATAAAGGATTGCCTGATCCACATGGTGGTCGTAAAGGGGATCAAATCGTGCGCGTGCGGGTTGATGTACCCACCAAACTCAAAGGTAAAATGCAAAAGATATATAAAGACCTTTTAAAGGCTGAAAAAGAAGAAAAAATTATTGGTGAAAGATTCACAAAGATTGAGTAACTTTTTTTTGAATAACATTTTTATTTTTTGGGAAAAATGCTAAATTTAACGCGACGTGAAAAAAGTGTCATAGGATTTTTAGTTCTTTTATATATTGCCGGCTGTATCATCTATTTTGGGAGAGATTTATTATCAGAAAACAGGCCTCTGGCAAAGAAAGATTCAATTAAAGTTGAATTTAAAAAGCAGGCTGAAAAAATTGACTCCCTTTATTTTGCTGATACTACCGCAAAAAATGAGATAACAGAAGCGCAGCCTTCCAAATTTCCTGTTAATATCAATACTGCTTCCAAAGAAGAGTTTATGACAATCCGGGGAATTGGGCCAGTTACGGCTGATAAAATAATCGAATATCGTACCGAAAAAGGAAAATTTAATTCTGTATCAGAATTAAAAAATGTAAAAGGTATTGGGGATAAAACTTTAGAAAAAATTAAAGGCGAGGTTACAATTGAGTAAAAAAGTATTTGATAGTGAAAAGTTTTTAGAAGATGGACAGGTTCCCGAATATAAACCGGGTTTAGCAAAGTTCTTAAATGCTGTAGCAGTTGTACTGGTTTTTCTACTGATATTAGTTATCTATCTGCCGACCCGTGTATGGAGCGAAGAACAAGAAGTTCAGCAAACCGGTCGACGAAGAATGAGAATTCTGCATAAAGTGGAGGATTTTTATAACAAGATGAGTGATACTTACCAGGAAGATCCTGTTCAGGCGATAAAAATCATAAGTGCCTTAAGAGACAGCACAATGGCTGATAGTAATTATTATGGAAAACAGATTTTAAGACTTGATGGCAAGGAATATGAGTTTGATGTCATTGAAAATTTATATTCGGCTTATGATACTACTTTTGCTTTTTCTTACCAGGTGAAAGATACCGTTGTTGATACTTTATACGAAGTGACCCGCTGGAATGAATCATTGCGTGCTTTTGATACTGTAAGTGTAAGCGCCTCGGCATTACCGGAAATTGATGCAGATACAGTTCTATCAATGGAAACCATTCCCAGACCCGCCACTTTAACCTATTATAATCGATTCTTTCTGACAGAGAAATTTGCCTACAGACCATTAATCGATAAAAAATATATTATTGAATTTGGAGAAGAAAAACCGCTAACCATTAAAGATCCAATTGATTTTACCTATGAAGAACCCCGTTATGTGTTCTTTACTTTCAGTGATACGTCACATGGGTTTATCAAAAAGGGAGAAACCAGCTGGTAATAAGTAATGCAATGGATTTCTATTTCAGAATACTCCATTATTTACGGATTCTGTGAAACCAATTCAAATGACGACACTATCAGCAGGATTTACAAAAAGAATTTAGTAAATACTGGTGATAGTGTTTTTTTTGAAAAGGAAGTAAAACGATTATTAAAGCAAATCGTAAACAGCTTTAATAAAGAATCCCTGGTAGATAAGCGAGTGACAGTATCAATTCCTGTAAGCAGGGCAAGATTATTTCTCAATAAACTGGATAATGGATTATCCGAAGAGGAAGTCGGTTCTGCCCTTGATTGGAAGATCAATCAGGTTTTACCGGGAAACGAAACCTTGTTTACTCAGCATTATCCCTTGCATAATGATGATTCTGTCGGTGACGGCCAATTTTTATCATTGATAATATCACACTCTCTCAGAAAAACCCTCGTCAATACCCTTGCACAAGCCGGATACGAACCCATAATGATGGATATTTCT
>CAYTLS010000019.1:0-11031 GCA_964438745.1 uncultured bacterium | reverse complement strand
GTCTTCGCAAAGTTGTGTCAGGATAGATAGTTGCTGATCTTTTGTAATGTCCTGTCGAAAGAGCAGGTTTTCATGAATGTTTAAAGCGTTTTTGGCCTGGCCGGTTTTTCGTAAAAGCCCGCCTAATTTAATATAAGCGTCAATATTACGGGTATTATGTTTCAGATATTCCTGAAGTGATTCAATGGCTTTTTGATTTTCATTATGCAGCATGTGATTGAGTCCGGTGGTGTAGAGCGAATCGGTCTTCATGGTTTCTCTTCTTGTTTTTCCCCGTTTGATAAGCAAGAAGATATATAGTGCAAGCGCAGCTAATAGGAGAATGATAAATAACGTGATATTCATAGTTATTTGTCCTGTTTTTTAATGTTGTTAGCCTTATTGACCTCTTTATTTCTTAATAAATTAACTTCCTTTTCCAATTTTAAATACTCTTTTTTTAAGGTTCGCAATTGGGATTTTGTATTGATCAGATTTACAGCCGCAAACAAAAGACCGATAATAATCCCAAAAATCAGGGTGATGAGCAGCGCTATGACAAATTCGATCGTAAAAATATTGTTTTCGGTAAAGAATTTAATATCAATGGTTTTACCCAGATTTTGAATAATAAACAAAGATAATAAAAATGCAATGACTATGATTAAGATCATTTTTATAACTTTCATGAAACCTCCGATTTCTTAAATTTACCAAATAAAGATACTCCGGCAAAATCCTTTATGGTCACGGGCACGTAACTACCTGTTTCCGGATTGCCTTCCTTTATGATAACTGTTTTGTTGGTGGCTGTTCTGCCCAGTTTCTCACTGCTCTGTTTCTTACTTTCACTTTCTATGAAAACTTCCACTCTTTTACCGATGTATTTTTTATTTTGTATTAATGTATGTTCTTTTTGTTTAGTAATGATACGGTTTAGGCGCTCTGCTTTTATTTCCGGAGGTAGGTTGTCCTCAATTTTAGCAGCTTTGGTACCCTCTCGCGGCGAATATTTGAACATGAAGGCTGAATCATAAATAACCTGATCCATGACATCCAGCGTGTCCCGGAAATCTTCTTCTGTTTCACCGGGAAACCCAACAATAATATCGGTGGTTAAAGCAATTTCCGGAATATAGTCACGGATTTTTGAGACTAATTTAAGATAATCTTCTTTTGTATAAGTTCTATTCATATTTTTTAAGGTTCTGGTAGCACCGGCTTGCAAAGGGAGGTGGATATGATTACATATATTATCATGAGCAGCCATTACCCGAATGGTTTCTTCAGTGAAGTCTTTCGGATGAGGGGAGGTGAAGCGAATTCTTTTGACCTGATTTATGCCGGCGATTGCCGCCAGGATATCGTGGAATTTTTTACCGTCATAGGTATAGGAATTTACATTCTGACCCAAAAGAATGATCTCCTGACGACCGGAATCAACAATAGCATTGGCCTGTTCAATAACCTTATCAAAGGCCATGCTACGTTCCCGTCCACGGGTAAAAGGCACAATACAATAAGCACAAAAATTATTACACCCCCGTGTGATGGGAATATAACCGGAATAGGGGTTTAGGTATTTTGGTACAATAGTGTCATACATTTCGGTATCTGAAAAATCACAACCGATATGAAGTTGGCCAGAGGAGTTTTCCGCGATAATTTTTGTGATATCCTGATAGGCATCCGGACCTAAGACAAAATCAATATGCGGGATTGAAGAGGCTATGGTTTCTCTCTTTTGTTGCGCAGTGCATCCTATCAAACCGATTTTTGCTTTGGGATTGGTTTTTTTTACACTGGAATATTGAAATAATTTATTGATGGCTCTTTGTTCGGCTTTAAATCTTACGGAACAGGAATTTACAATAATGATGTCTGCGTGTTGGTATTGCCCGGTTTCCTTGTATCCCTTCATTTCTAATAAACTTTTGATAATTTCCGTATCAGATTCATTCATCTGACAGCCATGTGTTTCTATAAAATATTTCATTTCGTCCTTAATTATGCTGGACATAACTTAGTTAAAATTATGGAAAATTACACCATAAATATTAGTGAAAATAAGACTATTTCGTGGGAATAATGATGTCGGGGGAAGCTTAGTTCAGAGGGCCTGCGAAAAAATATTTTTCCGGATTCTTTTTGACACCGAACTGGCGCACTTCATAGTGCAGGTGGGAACCGGTACTGCGTCCGGAACTGCCGACTTCACCGATTTTTTCACCGCGTTTAATCGATTGTCCGGTCTTTACATTGAATCTTTTCAGATGCGCGTAGACGGTTGTATAGCCGTGTCCGTGATCAATTTTGACAATGCGACCATAACCGCCGGAACTGTAAAAACACTCGCGGACGACGCCATTTGCCGCCGCGTAGACCGGTGTACCCCGTTGAGAACTGATATCAAGCCCATAGTGAAATTGACGCTTACTGGTAAAAGGATCCCGACGATAACCAAAGTCACTGGTTATGAATCCGCCATCCACCGGTATGATTGAGGGAGTTGCCTGGATCAAGTCTTTGTGGTTTTTAATGGCATCATAGATTTCGGTATAACTGAGCTTTTCCAGTTCCAGATCTCTTTCAATCTGTCCGAGTTTGCGGGAGAGATCAGAAATCAGCAGAGTGTCATTGGGAATAAATTTATCCAGTTTTGTGGTTTTGTGGATTACTTTACCACCGATACCTAATTGGCGAATATCCTTATCTATAGTAGGAATATCAGTATATGTACGCAACGCCTTATCTTTTTCAAAGAGTACAGAAAGATTTTGACTCACAGAATCCAGCCGGGACTCCATATTCTGGATTACTGTGACCAGTTCAGTGTTATCTTTTTTTAATTTTGTTAGTTTTGTTTTGTATATATATTCCGATAAATACTGAACCGTAATAAACCCACTTAACAGGATTAATAAAATTATTGATGCAATGAAAATAATAATTTTGGTAGGTGAAAGAAAAAAAGTTACCGGCTTTTTGTTATTTTCTAATAAAAAATCGAACTTTTCTTTTTGTTTTTGCATTTATAATATTTCTCTTCTAAATAATTTACACTATCCCAGACGCCCTCTGTATATTAAACACAAAAAGGTAAGATGTCAATCTTTTTTTTAGCCTAAGTAACTTCTCAGGTGTTCTGTCCTTGAAATATGACGTAATTTTCGAATGGCTTTCTCTTTAATTTGGCGTACTCTCTCTCTTGTGAGATCGAGAATTTCGCCGATTTCTTCTAAGGTTGCCGGACGCTCCCGATTGATACCAAAATAATATCGAATGATCATTTCTTCACGGGAATCCAGTGTTTTTAACGCCTCGTCGATTTCCGATTTAAAGCTTTCTTCCATAATTCCGTCCTGAGGAAAACTGCCATTATCGGTGGGAAGAATATCTTTGAGGGTGCTTTTTTTATCCTGTGGAAGCGGGGCATCAATACTCAGTACGCCATCACTTTGTTGAAGCGAGGTTTTCTGATCGATTTTTTCACTTTCCATAATGTACTCTAACTCTTTTTGGCTCGGTTCCCGTTCATACTGGCTTTGAAAATCTGTGGCTGCGCGAGATAGTTTTTTTATATTTCCAACAACATTAAGTGGTAATCTTACAAGACGAGAGTTCTCCGAGATGGATTGCAAAATGGTTTGTTTGATCCACCAAACAGCATAACTGATAAATTTGAAACCCCGGGTTTCATCAAAGCGCCTGGCGGCTTTTATCAGACCGATATTACCTTCATTGATAAGATCTGACAGAGAAAGTCCGTGTCCCTGATATTTTTTTGCTACGGAAACAACAAAACGGAGATTGGCGCGTAATAATTTGTCAAGAGCTTCATCATCACCCTGTTTAACACGTATCGCCAGTGAAATTTCTTCTTCTGAAGACAATGGCTCTTCTTCGCCAATTTCCTGAAAATATTGTTTTAATACCCTGCTATAAATATGTTCTGGAAGTTGTTGATTTGTCTTGGTTTTCATTTAATGATCTCCTGCAAATTATTTTTCTTCCTTGGGTTTTTCATGTTTAACGGTTTCAAGTTTTTGATTCTTTTCATCAATATTTTCACTAATTTTGGTCAATAGTTGCAGAATTTTACTGACCTCCTGATTGTTTTTAAGGGTAGAAAACTCTTCTTTCTCAATGTTTTCATACAGAATTTTCCCCAGTTTAAGAAATTCCTGTTCTTTGGATTTTTCTAATTGGTAAATGTCAAGTTTTATTTTACTCTGCTTGGTTAGTTTTTCCGCTTTGTCTGCTGCATCTCTTGTGAATTCGGAAGCTTTATCAGCGGCAGTGCTCGCGAACCTCTCGATTTTCTTTTTCATGTTATCCCAGTTTTGTGTCATCTTACCTCCAGTTAAAAGGTTTCACAAATAAAAATACCATTATATTAACCAACTCTTCATATTAAAAATGTTTTGTTTTTATTCCAAAATAAAAAATGGATTTATTCATGACCCGTCAAAATTAAAAACATCGTCAATTTTATCGTTTAAACAATTGAATTTAAAATCTCTAATCTAATATCTTGAAATGTGAATGAAGAGAAAAGTTACAAAAATTTTATGAATATACAATGAAATATTATTTGAATTTATAGATATTAAATTCATCATTTTAAATAAATATTTGATTATTTTGTATTTAATAGCATCTACCAGGAGACCAAAATTTTTTGTATTCAGAACGGATTTTTCGGATGATGCAGATGATGATTCTATTCTGCAGTATTCAGGATGATTTTCTTACCTTGGATTTTATTGAGATGTAATTGAAAAATGGGAGAATAGAATTGTTTATAGATGATTTGCAGCGGGTCTTTGTCAAATGGGACGATGTAAATAAATTTTTTCTCTTGAAAATATTTTATAGAAGGGTATTACGCTGTTTTATTTTCCTGTTTCCATATATAATATCATCCATTCGCAATGCTATTCTTCGAAAAATTGGAAAATGACGGATACCAAACCGAATAGCATTATGAAATAAGTTGTCATTATGGGAGAACGGACAAACCTGAATGCAGCGGGCACAATCTGTTCCAATCTGTGTCCAGTAACGATAACATTTTTCCTGGTGGATTTGCCATCTTTCTGAACTGCCAATTACGGATTGCTCCCCAAAGGGAATTGCTTGGGAGGGACATAGTTTTGCACATTTCTGACATATTTTGCAGAATTTTTCAACACTATCATCATGAGATGAAACATTTATGGTCAATGGTAACTCTGTGGTAACAGCAGCGATACGGACCCGCGGTCCTAATTTTTCTGAAATCAGGATTCCCATTCTGCCAATTTCCCCTAGTCCGCAATCCCGGGCCACCAAGGGAGCGATAATATCATATTTGCCATCAATATGGGCTTTAGCAGAATATCCCAGATTCGTTATGAATTTGGCCAATGACACTGCCATAACAGCGGAATTAAGATACTGTTGGGAAGATTCCAATACAACCGGAGATTTAGGGGCGTGAGCGATCATTTCTTTATCCATTTTAAGTAGAAAAACGATTACATTGGGATGGTTATTTATGATTTTCCGGCCATATTCATTGCGATACCCTGCATGAGAATATAAATGGTAATTTTTCAGACGGGTAACTCCGACTGCAATAGCCCCGTTTTTTTTAAGCCAATTTTTTATAAACCGGGTTGTCTGCTTTGGATCAACTTGTTGTTTTTCTGTATTTACTTTTGGTGTTGTTATTTCATGCAGATGTGTGGTTATGGAAAAATTGGCGTTGGCAACTTCTGAAAAATAAGTTGAATAATATGTCGCATCTTTTGACAAAAGCCCGGGGTTCTGTCGAATCGCATCATCAATTTCCTTATTGTCAGGATGGGATTTGTAATACTCATGATAATTGTTTGAATCCGGTTCTAATCTGGCCCGTGAAAACATAATATTCCGCTCATCTATTCGCGAGGAAACATCCTGCGGCCTTATTTTTTTTGTGAAAGATGTCAGGTCAGGTATAAAAATGATTATAAATAGGATCGCTAACAAAATGAGAGTTAGCATAGACAGGCTGTCAATATTTAAAAACGCAATTCCAAGAAAAACTAGCGGAACAAACAGAGAGACCAGCAAAAAACGTTTAGCGGCCAGTTTTTCTTTCTCAATTAATGAAATAACAGAAAACCCGGTGAACATTAAAAAACTTGTGGCTGCAATAAATAATAATATGATTTGCAAAAATACCCTCTTTCCCCAATTTGTTTTTAACCAGAGCAAATTTAATATCTTACTTCTTTTTATAAAATTTTTTTGTAGGTTATTGAAATGATTTTGTTGATTATATAAACTTTTTAGAGGATAACCGGTATGAAAAAGAATTTCATGTTAATTTTGATAATTTTTTTAATTAGTGCTTCTGGATCTTCTGCTGAATTTCCTGATTATATCGATGATTTCACCGGCATGCTTTCATCGGGAACAGAAAATATTACCACTTATTATCCTGAAATAGCTGGTTTGACCATCATGGAAGGACTGTTGATCTGGCAGGGGGATGAGTGGATACGAACCAATTTTGTCGATACTAGAAATCGTCAGTTTAAAAGTGACATTTTGGACGTTGCCACCTATCCGGCAAAATGGTATGGAAAAAATACAAAAAATCTGTTGATGATGTATGGGGGAGTTACGGCTGGTTATTATCTTTACGGAAGAGCAGCGGAGCACAATAAAAGTATCGAAACATCTTATATACTGTTGGAATCTTTTATTTTTACAGCAGGAATCGTGGAATTTTGGAAAATTCTGATGGGCCGGGCCCGGCCGTTTAACGGGTTGGGCAGTAAAAAATTTGAGATGCTGAATTTTAATGAGGAATACCATTCATTACCATCGGGGCATACAGCTATGGCCTTTAGCCTGATGAATACGATTGCTAATTCTACGGAAAACAATCTCATAAGAATACCTGCCTATAGTTTTGCTGTTAGTGCCGGGTTACAACGGGTTGGCAGTGATGTGCATTGGTCTTCAGATGTCATCTTGGGGGGATTAATCGGGTATGGTGTATCTTCCTTTCTGTACAATAATTTTTATGAAGAAACTGCCAGTGATGCAGTTCAACCGGCAATTCGATTTAATTTTATCATTCCATTATAGCCTGTTAAAATAAACGCGGGTTTTCGGCAGTATATTTCTCAATGCATTTCGGGGAATTATTTTTTGGTGAATTCATATATTTTGAAACAGGATAGTAATTTAATTTTTTCTGAACTGGTTTCAGAAGGTCTATCGCTTTGCCGGCTGTAAATTTTTCAATATTGAGCCATGCATCTAAAGTATCGCGGGTAATAATTGCCGGCATACGATTGTGTATATGGGCGATTTTTTCTGCCGGTTCAGTTGTAATAACCGTATAGGAATTGATGACTTCACCGTTTTGGGATTGCCATTGACTCCATAGCCCGGCCATAGGCATAAACCCATGATCATCCCGAAAAATGTAATATGGTTGTTTGCCGGAATTATCTGTTTTCCATTCATAATAGCCATCGGTGATTACGATACAGCGGTAGTCTTTTAATAATGGGGCATAACTTCGTTTTTCAGTTAATGTCTCTATGCGGGCGTTAATCATTTTGTAGCCGATTTTTTTGTCATCTGCCCAAAAAGGCAGCAATCCCCAACGCATAGGAATTATTTTTCGTTCTCCATCATATACCAGTATTGGGGTTGTTTGTGACGGTGCGATATTATAACTGGGCTGCCAGTCAAAATCGGCATTACTTTCTTTAACCAAATATTCTTTGATGATTTCAGTTTTGTCTTTTGTTAAGGTTTTTCTTCCACACATAGTGCTATAAACTAGTTAATTTGTTGTCGTTTTACAATGGTGTCATAAGAATAATTTATTAAATGTTTTATAAAAATCACGTTTTGCACGATAATTGCATTGCAACTTGCTACCGTATTTTCAAGTAAACATCGCAAATAAAGGAATTTTCAAATGGCTAATAAAATTCTCCTGGAAACCGGAACCAATGAAATGGAATTGCTGGCTGTTATTGTGGACGGACAATACTTTGGGATGAATGTCGCAAAAGTACAGTCAATACAACAGTTTAACCCCCGGCAGGTAACAGGAATGCCCAGAGCTTCAGAAAGCATAATAGGGGTCTTGTCTTACCGCAAAAAATCTATTCCGGTGATTGATCTGGCTCAAATTCTCGGTAAAGAAAACTCTTCTGAAAACTGTAAAGATATTGTTGTTATTACTGAATTTAATAATACAATAAACAGTTTTAAGGTTCATGGTGTAAATCAAATTTATCGCATTAGTTGGGACAGACTGACACCGTTAAAAGGCATTATGAGCAATAATTCCTATGTTACCGGCTCTGTTTTAATTGATGATAAGGAAATTTTGGTACTGGATCTGGAATATATTTTAGCTACGCTCTTCCCGGAGTTAGCTCTGGAAGATGTTAGCGATGATACTGTTGCTGAAAAAAATTCCTTAAAGCGTGATGATAAAAAAATTTATTTTGCCGAAGATTCCGCGATTATTCGCACGGGTATCTCAAAAGCCCTGGCCAAGGCCGGATATGCTGATATCACTGAGTTTGAAAATGGCAAATTGGCCTTTGATTTTTTTACGAATTTAAAGGATAGCGGTAATGACATACAAAACTCTGTTTTAATTTCCGATATTGAAATGCCGGTTATGGACGGACTTTCACTCTGTAAAAGTTTAAAAAGTGATTCGGATCTGAAAAATATGCATATTACAATGTTTTCCAGCCTGATCAACCGGCAAATGATTGAAAAATGCAAAAGTGTTGGCGCTGATAATTATGTGACAAAACCAGAAGTGAATAAACTGATTCATATTCTTGATGAATTTTTTAAAGGATAGGGCAGATATAATGAGGTTTTTAAAAGCAGAAATTCTAATTTTAAATTAAAAAATCATGATCCCGTTTCCTGAATTAAATTTAAGCAATTTGGCCCAATCAATCATACCATCATTGCAAAATAAAAGACTAAATTCATAAGTAAATTTATTTATCATGCGAGCATATGATTTATTAAATTCATCGTTTTTCTCTTTTGCACTATGACCCAGCGGTTCAATTATTTTGATATAAAAATCTTCTTCTCCGGTTATTTCTTTCCAAAAATTCTGTCCACATAGTTTGAAATAATCACCTTTGTCAGCTTTTGGGTCTTCTCCATAGCAACAGCCATTAATTGCTATTGCATGCAATTTAGAATTGGAGGTTCTCAATGTTTTTTTTTGCTTTTTTAAAATTATTCCTTAACCGTTTGATTTGACTGCTATTTCCCCAATTAGGGCCAGATTTTATAGAAACAATATATCGGATGTTATCTTTATCATATTCCAAATCTATTCCTTCTGCAGATGATTTCCATCCTCCGTAAATAATTGAGTTTACATAAATTGCCATTTTTTCAAGAAAATCTCCAAATATTGTTTCTTCCTGCGAAGACAGGTAAGCATCCAATATTGTTGCTACTAACTCTTGAGATGTTAAAACATTTTTCGCTTTAAACAGGTATGGATTTTTTCTTTTTAAAACATTTTTTAATCTTAATTTTTCTAATTTAATTATCCGTTTTTTATGAAAATCACCAATGTTTCGTTCCACAAAATCTTTTAAATCACTCTGGTTCAGTTTTTCCATATTGCTCTCTTTCTTCTAATAAAACTAATTCCGATGTTTTAATATTACTTTTTGCCATTTCAACATAATCGGTCATTATTTCAATTCCAATTGAATTACGACCCAACTTTTGAGCAATTCTATTAGTTGTGCCTGAACCGGAGAAAGGATCTAATACCCAATCGTCTCTATCTGTAAATAATTTAATAAACCATGCCGGTAATTTTTCCGGAAAAACAGCGCTGTGATTTCTATTATTACATTCGGTCGCCATGTGCAAAACATTTGTGGGATAAACCAACTTTTTACCGACCCAATTAGAAACATTCTTTCCAAAACCGCTTCCCACACGTGAATTATCTCTGATTTTATCAGTCTCGCTCAAATTATTTAATCTGGCTTTGGCCCAATTTCCAATGGGAACTTTGACACTATCCTGATTCATTTTAAATTTTTTGTTTTTATTAAATTGTAATAATCGTTCCCATGAATCTCGAAATCTATTAGGCCATTTGCCAGGAAAAGAATTTTTTTTATGCCAAACAAATTCTTCTGTCCATAACCAACCTTGCTTTCTCATTTCTAATATCAATTCTATCACGTATGTATGTCGTTCACCATTCATAACTTTTTCTTTGATGTTTAGTATGAAAGTTCCAGTTGGCTTTAGTACCCTTAATAATTCGTATGAAATCGGTAAAAACCAGTCAACATATTTGTTTGGATGTACTCCTCCATATGTAGTTCTTCTCTGATCTGCATAGGGGGGAGAAGTAATAATCAAATCAATTGAATCCGTTTCAATTTTTTTAAGTTTTTTTCTACAATCACCGTGTATAATTTTTGTTTTTATTTCCATATTATCCTCTCACGTAAAATAGTAAATTTGTAAAATAGCAACAAGTATTAAAAGCGCTAATAATTTAGATATCCATTCTTGTTAAACTCCACAACCGCTCTATTGTAATGGTGTAAACGCCCCAGGCTTCTTCCACCTTTCCGCGCACAACAAATAATTTTTCCCAGTTCAAAAGGTCGCCAAATTTCTGGTACTCGTTGGGAAACATCACACATTCGTAAATATCGGTTTCATCTTCAAAAGTGACAAACTCCATGGGCTCCCGTTTTTTGGTGCTGGTGACTTTACGGGTGATTTTGACACCGGCTAAATTAATCGTACGGCCTTTATGCTTAGGAATGTCAATGGCTTTACGCACTTTACCAGCGAGGAATTTAGCATAAATAAAAAGCGGATGCCGCGTCACGGGATAGCCAAAACATTCGGTTTCCAGCTTCAGTATTTCATGCAATGGTAATTCATTTTGTTGCGGCGGCAAAAAATCCGGCTCATCATTATCTTTTTTCAGGCAGTGAATAGCGACGTGAAA
Source organism: uncultured bacterium (assembly GCA_964438745.1). Classification (GTDB taxonomy): domain Bacteria; phylum Fidelibacterota; class UBA2242; order UBA2242; family JAFGTP01; genus JAFGTP01. Next base: position 14 of record CAYTLS010000019.1, on the reverse strand, counting down.
GGCGATTTCCTTGT
>CAYTLS010000018.1:0-11164 GCA_964438745.1 uncultured bacterium | reverse complement strand
TATTTATTTTCCTGTATATTATTGCCTGGTGTATCCACTAATATGATATCTGCTTTGTTCAATTTTGCTATAACACTGGAAAATTCTTCCGCATTGCGTGTCTCATGAACGGGAATAGAGGTGAGTTTGCTGAATTTTGATAAGGTTTCACTGGCAGCCATTCGATAACAATCTGTGGATACAATTGCAATCCGCCTTTCACCAATGATTTGCTTATTGGTTGCCAGTTTCATGATAGAATTGGTTTTTCCCACACCGGCAGGGCCTACGACGGCAATAATTTTTTGTTCATAGTTACGAATTAATTTCCGTCCTTTCAGATACATCTGAGTAGCAGCTTCCAGGCTACCCATAATAATGCTCTTAGAAAGTACCGGTATGCCTTTCAGGCGATTCTGAACCAGGGATATAAGTTTGACCGCATCGGATTCCGTAACACCGGTTTTAACCAAAATTTTTTGGTAGTCAATCAGAATTTTTGGAAAATCCGCAAATAAAAGTTTACTCACATAATCATTTAATTTTTCAAGTTCATTGCTCAGATAGGTATATTGAAGATTTTTACTGACCTTTTTAGGCAATACCGAGGCATTGGCTTTCCGCTGTTTCGTAACGGGTGAGGAAGATGTTTTTTCCGGACTTTGTTCTGGTTCATCAACGTTATCTTCCCCGGATGTTTCGCCATCGGATGGTGATACGAGGATTTCGACTAATTTTTTTTCTTCAGACAAAAATCCGCCACTCATGATTTCCCGGGTGTCAATGATGATAATATCTTCACCCATTTCCATTTTTGCTTTTTCAACAGCATTTTGAAATGATTTTCCGGTGTATTTTTTAGCTTCCATTTGGATACCCTATTTCTCCCATTGATTTTACTTCAGTATCTGCGGTTAATTCATTATATGATATGACATTTAAATTTGGAAAAATCGGTTCGACAAAGTTTTTGACAGTGTGTCGCACCGGCGGCGAAACGATCAAAATCGGTTGACTGCCGATCTCGGACATTTCCTCTGCTTTATTTGATATTTCTTCAAATAGTTGATTGACCTGTTGCGGTGAAAAACCTAGATTTTGTGAATTAATTTTGCCTTCTTTGATCAGCTGCATGACGTGATCTTCAAGTCGCGGATCAAAAGTAGCGACATTGATTGTTTCCATTCCCTGCTTAAGGTAATTGGTAATGGTTTCCGACAGGTCTTTGCGGACATATTCTGTTAACACGGTGGAATCCTTGGTCACTTCGGATTTATCAGCAATGGTTTCAAGAATGCTGACCATATTACGAATTGGAATACGCTCATAGAGTAGATTTTTCAGGATTTGTGTCAATGTTCCTAAAGAGATTAGGTCGGGAACAACACCTTCCACCACTGCCGGATGGCTTTCCTTCAGGTGGTCAAGCATTTTTTGAGTTTCCTGCCTGTTCAACAATTGATTCGCGTATTTCTTTAAGGTTTCCATCAGGTGTGTGGCAATGATTGCCGGTGGTTCGATCACAGTATACCCGGCAATTTCTGCTTTTTCACGGTCTTTTCCGGAAATCCAGAGGGCCGGTAGCCCAAACGTCGGTTCTATTGTTTCATATCCTTGTAAGTCGCAGTCCTCATCAACATTTAAAACCAGGTAATTGCCGAGCAGTACCTCCCCTTTACCTTTTTCAATGCCATAGATTTTAAATACATATTCATTGGATTTTAGCTGAATATTATCGCGAATTCTGATCGGCGGAATGATAACACCCAACTCCAGAGCCAGGCTTTTTCTGATAGTGGAAATACGCTTGAGTAAATTTCCGCCCTGATCGGCATCTACCAGGGGAATCAATCCATAGCCGATTTCAATTTCAAAAGGATCGGGATGGAGAAAATCTTCTATCTTTTCTTCTTCCTCTTCTTCGACGACCTGTTCCTCTTCCGCAATCAATAATTCTTCCTGTTGTTTTTCTTCGGCATTTTTCACTACATAAGCAACCGTACCCATTATGACTGCGATAATAGAAAAAGGAAGAAAGGGGAGGCCGGGCATTAGTCCCAGAAAAAACAAAATGGCCGCGCTGATCATGGCTGATTTAGGTTGCTTGCGCAACTGGCCGGTGATCTGCATGCCCATGCCCGAGGTTCCGGCTGTGCGGGTAATGATGACACCGGAAGCAGTGGAAATGATCAGAGCCGGTATCTGCGCCACGAGACCATCACCAATGGTTAATAAGGTATATTGGTTGGCGGCATCCGGAAAGCTCATGCCTAATTGGAATACACCGATTGCCAACCCACCCAATATATTGATGGAGGTGATCAGTAATCCGGCCACCGCATCGCCCCTGACAAATTTTGATGCACCGTCCATTGCGCCGTAAAACTCGGCTTCATTGGCTATTTCGGTCCGTCGTCTGCGGGCCTCCTCATCATCGATCAGGCCGGCGTTTAAATCGGCATCAATGGCCATTTGTTTACCCGGCATTGCATCCAGGGTAAAGCGAGCGGAAACTTCAGCGACACGACTCGATCCTTTGGTTATTACAATAAAATTAATGATGACCAATATTAAAAACACAACGGTTCCAACCACATAATTACCGCCGACAACAAAGTTACCAAAGGCTTCGATAACTTCGCCGGCATATCCCTGGCCGAGAATTAACCGTGTTGTAGAAATATTTAAGGAGAGCCGAAAGAGGGTGACGATCAATAAAATACTTGGGAAAACAGAAAATTCCAGGGGATTATTAATGTAAAGGGAAACAAATAAAATAATTAATCCGCCAGTAATACTCATAACCAGGCAAATGTCCATCAAAAAAGAGGGGATGGGTAAGATCATCAGAGCCAGAATCATGACAATTACAGCCGCTAAATAAATATTACTGCGATCATTTAAAATACTTGCTTTGGTTGCCAATTAATACTTCCTTTTTTTCTTCAATGTATAAACTTTTGCCAATACTTCTGCCACGGCCTGGTAGAACATAAAAGGAATTTCCATACCCACTTCTACAATTTCAAACAGTCCTCTTGCCAGTGGCTTATCTTCTATAACGGGGACATTATTTTCTTTAGCGATTTCCCTGATCTTTTCAGCTACTTTCCGCTTGCCTTTGGCAACGACTTTTGGCGCTTCATGTTTTTCTTTGGGCTCATATTTTATCGCAATAGCGATGTAGGTCGGATTAGTGACTACAACCGTTGCTTCAGGTACATCAGTCATCATGCGGTTTCGCGACATCTGACGCTGAATCTGCCGCATTCGCCCCTTGAGTTCGGGATTGCCTTCATATTGCTTGCGCTCATCTTTTACTTCCTGCTTGGTCATTTTCATCTTTTTTTCATTTTGAAAGATTTGAAAGCCCATATCCGCCAGGCCAAGGATGAGCAGGACCGCAGCAGCTTTAAACCCAATTTCAAAAAGAATCTTACTGAAAAAAACGCCTAACTCCTGGACACTGGCATTATACATGGCCCAGAATTCATTTGTCTCCAAATATTTTCGAATTACAGTATAGGCCAGTAAACCGACAATCGCAAATTTGAATATGCCTTTGACTAATTCTACCAAAGAGTTCATAGAAAACATTTTTTTGAATCCTTTGATTGGATTTAACTCGGAAAATTTTGGTTCCAGTGCTTTTTTGGAAATATTAATTCTGAATTTGTCTTGGGCCAGGTTAGACAAAATCGGGAAAAGTCCTATGCCAAGCAGAATAATTGCAAATGTTCCTACAATGTAATTAAGGTATTGATAAAATTGAATGGGAATGGATTCCCGGGTAAATTTAAAAGTGGATAAATTGCGATAAATATATACTGAAAAATCCGCCATACCACGAACGGCCCGGTCGCCGAAAAATTTTAGCACAACCAGGCCGCCAAGCAAAACAGCGACAGAATTTAAATCCTGGCTTCTTGCAACCTGTCCTTTTTCTCTTGCTTGCTCGCGGCGTCGCGACGTCGGTTTTTCGGTTTTATCCTGACCGGTTTGCTCAGGCAAATTAAACTCCTTTTAAATTTGTTATACTGCTACCAATATATTGATAAATATGCCCATAGATAGTAGCGTACATCAGTTGAAAAATATTCATGGAATTGATTAATGCAAAAAGTCCACAGCCAATTCTTAAGGGCAGTGTAATGAAAAATGCATTCATTTGTGGCATGACACGGACAGTTATAGCGACCGCAGATTCTACCAATAACATAAAAATGATCGTTGGACCGGCAAAATGCAGGGCTAAGCTATACATATCCGAGCCGGTACGAATAATATTTCTGCCCAGGGAAGCGGGAAAACTGGCCGTGCCCAAGGGAATTAATTTAAAATTATTATAAAAGGTTTCAATTAAAAGGTAGTGGCCATTACTGACAACAAAATAAATAATGATCAATAAATAAAAGATCTGACTGATGATTTGAGTTTTTAGGTTTGTATTGGGATCAACTACCTGTGACATGGAAAGCCCGATTTGACGACCGACAAAAGCGCCGGCGATTTTAAACGTTTCAAAGATTACGGCAGTGCCAAAACCAATTGTAATTCCGATAAATAATTCTATGATAACTAAAACACCCAGATGTAAAGGATTATCAACCGGTGGGTAAGAGGTGTAAAAAGCCGGACTGATCAATATTGTAAACATTACTTCCAATGTGATTTTTATGCGCCTGTTCAAAAAATTGGCACTGAAAACCGGAAAAGTCATAAACATTCCTGATATACGTGCCATGACCAGCATTGCTCCGGGGACAATTACATTTGCTTTGTCGAACAGCTCAAACATTTATTTTACCACCAATGGAATTTGTTTGAATATTTCCTGGGTAAAGGTTAGCAAAACATCAAGAAACCATGGGATAAGTAACATGATAACAATAGCCACGGCTGCCATTTTCGGAATCAGCGAAAGCGTCATTTCCCGAATCGAGGTTACGGTTTGAAAGAGTGAAACCAGAATTCCGACAATCAAACCGGCGCCGAGCACCGGTGTTAATAATAGCATGGCGGTTTTTAATGTTTCTTTGGTAATAAAAATTACATAATCTACATTCATATTAGACAAATCCTTCCACTAGTGATTCAATAATTAAGTACCAGCCATCCACCAGTACGAAAAGTAAAATTTTCATCGGCATGGATATCATCATTGGCGGTAACATCATCATTCCCATAGAAAGCAGAACACTGGCAACAATAATATCGATTAACAGCATAGGCAGATATAGTAAAAATCCAATCTGGAAGGCAGTTTTTAATTCGCTGATGATAAATGCCGGAACAACAACAGATAATCCCAGATCCTGTTTCGATTGCGGCAGGCCTTCCCCCCGCAGATCGATGAATAAGCCCAGATCTTTTTCGCGGGTCTGCTTCAGCATGAAAATTTTTAAGGGTTTTTGAATATTTTCAAAGGCTTGCGCCTGATCAATTTCCTGCCGAACATAGGGTTGAACCGCTTCTTCGTTGATTTCTGTGATCACTGGTTTCATTACGAAAAAAGTAATAAAAAGTGCCAGGCCGATCAATATTTGATTAGAGGGAACTGACTGTGTTGCCATTGCTGTTCTTAAAAAATGAAAAACAATGATAATGCGAGTAAAACAGGTCATCATAATAACAATAGAAGGCGCCAACGTCAAAACGGTAAAGAAAAGAACCAATTTCATGGTCAGCACAAAATCTTCGGGATTGGAGGATTGTTCCAGACCGAAAGTCACTTTAGGGACAGTGCTTTGTGCTTTTGCGAAGCTTGGCAAAAGCAAAATTGCGATCAATAGTACAAAAAATATTTTGGTTATTTTATTCATCATCGGTTTTTTCTAAGATTCCCCAGTATTTTTGGGAAGGTTTCTGATTGTCGTTTTGAAAAATTTTGATGGGTTTCTTCATCTTCGAGTGGCTCATCATTTTCCAGGGTTTTTATTAAATTTATTGACTGATCGGTAATGCCCAACAGCAGTTTTTCATCATCGACAATAATTGTAGCCAGGTATTGCTTTTGACCTAAATATTTCCGATCAATGATTTTAATATTGGTATTGCCGCCAAATTCCAGTTTATTTTTCTTTTTAAATAGGTAGACGATAAGAAGTAATAAAAACAACAATGCCAGCACTGTCAGCATGGACTGGAAAAATTTTTGGGTATAACCGGTTGTGGAAGGCATATTGGCATCTTCGGAAAATTTCCCCGGGTCCGATTCTTTATATTCAATATTAATATTTTTAATGGTTGTGTCCTGAGCGATTTTTTTTAATTTTTCCACCTGCTCTTGTTTATCTACAGGCTGTTTTATATCCCTGATACTCAGAAATATCCCTGCGATTGCAATTAATGCAAAAAACAAGGCGACGATATTCATTTTAGTTGGATTGTTTTTCTTTTTACGATCTATAAATTTCATTTTAAGTTTTTTAATCTTTGTTTTGGATCAATTAAATGGGTGATGCGAATACCAAACCGTTCATCTACAACCACAACTTCACCTTCCGCTAATTTTTTATTATTAACAAAAATGTCCAGCGGTTCACCAGCAGTTTTGTTTAGTTCAATAATAGAGCCTCTGCCCAGTTGCAGGACATCTTTGATTGGAATCGATTTTCGCCCCAGCTCAACGACAGCTTCCAGGTCTACATCCAACAGCATATCGATATTTCGTGAATCTTCATCTTCTCTTTGTTCACCGCCAAAGTCCTGAAAACTAGTGGGGTTGACATTGACTTTTTCATCTTCTTTTTCAAGGTTTCCCAAAATATCCTGCTCAATGGATTTTTCAATATCCTCAGTTGCGTCATTAGCTTCGACAAACCATACATAGTGCCGAATATCATATTCTTCATCGATTTCTGCTGTGTAATTACTGGCGCTTCCTTCTTCTTCATCGATCGTTCCAATTGCTTCTTCCACCGATTCAAACAATTTTATTTCAATGGCATCGATTTTTAATGGATTGCCATCGGCTTCAAAAGCAGTTTGAATCTGTCCGATTAACTGACTCGCGGCTTCTTGTAAACCTTCTATATGTTCATCTCCGATGTCAGTGTCCGGTTCATCTCCGATCATCCAGGCAAATAATTTCAAACCAAGGGTTGGCTCCAGTGTCAATAAATGATTGAAGGTATATTTACCCTTTGAGCGAAAGGATATATGCAACCGCGGATATTCTGCCTCTGAGATTGCGATTATTGTATTCGTTTCATCGGAAATGTTCTGGCTAAGTTTTATATCCCTGCCAAATAATTGGTTAAAGGATTGTTTGATGATCTCATTGATGTCATCAAAGTTGTTGGCCAGCATTTCATTTATTCCGTTAATATCCATTTATTCTTCCTTTCTGAAATCAGATATTTTTACTGCATAGTTGTCGTCTTTTTTTCCGACTTTGCCGGTGAATATATTTTTATCGCCGGACATAATGGAAATGGGATCGTTCAATTTTGTATTAAGTTTAATGACATCGCCAATTTTCAGATCAAGACAATCTGAAATGGATAAGTTACTTTTTCCCAGGATGGCTTGCAGACTAATATCAGTGTTTTGCACATTGTCGCTAACCAGTTGTGAGTGTTCCTGATTTCTTTCAACATTACCAAACATAATTTTTTGTTGTACTTCCGGGTTGGAAATTACATTGGATATCCAGACATAAGGATAACAGATATTCAACATGGTACTGGTACCTCGGACTTTCACTTCGATGGAAGCGACAATAACCGGTTCGGAAGCCGGAACAATCTGTACAAATTCCGCATTGTGTTCAAACCGATTGAAATCACAATTAAATTTTTTAACTGTTTCCCATTTGTCACTGATTTCTTCCGCAATTTTATTGACAATGCGACGCATGATTTTTAATTCTATGACTGAAACCGTATGGGTTGCCGGGGTATAGGTCCCTTCACCGCCAAACAATCTCTCGACAGTTAACGCGACCAGTTGCGGACTCATTTCCAAAATGAGTTTTGAATAGGGTTCATCGATCTCACCGACATAGATCGCTCCCGGTGAGGATATCGACATTACAAATTCCGAATACATGATCTGGTCAATTCCAATCAATTCCATCTCCACGATCATTCGCAATTGTGCAGATAAGAAAACTGCAATACTGCGAACAAAGGCTTCATGAATATTGCTAAGCAATCTTAATTGTTCTTTGGAAATCAGGTTAGGACGTTTAAAATCGTAAGTGGTAACCTTTTTTTTCGGTTCCAACTCCGCCGAGTCGGCTTCATCCTTCCCTTCTATGACATTCGTTAATAGATTGTCAATTTCTTCCTGTGATAATATTTTAGCCATCTGTCATTTTCTAATTTATTGGATTAATAGTTCCTGGTAAAATAAATGGGTTACTTTTCCATTAGATAGAATATCATTGATTTGTTCAACCAAAACAGCAGCCGATGAATCGGAAAAACTCGGATGTGTTAGATCGGCAACTGTTTTTGACCGGTAATACTTGATAAGCAGGTCAAGAATCTGGGGATTACGCTTTTCTAACTCACTGATTACATCATTATCCGCTGTTGCCAGGGAGACTTTTATTTTTGCAAACCTTCGACCGGCGCTCTGGTAAGTATTAACAGTGAAACTATCCATTTCATAGATCTCGCCGACTTCCTTTTTGGCGGGTACAATTTGTTCAACCTGTTCTTTTTTCTTATTGGCCTGGTATTCCTGATATTTGGGCCAAAGGATTATTTTACTTAACACAATGGTGGCAATAGAAATCACAATTGCAACAATGATTATAATAATTGCTCCTTTTTTGCTACCACTACTTTTACCAGGTTTTTCTTTTTTTGCTTTTTGCTTTTTTGCCATAACTGCCAATTATTCCTTTTTATGAAATTTTAGTTTTCACTCTCAATTTTTATTACTTTCTGATTTTTTCAAAATTTGTGCCATCTATTCGACGTTTTGATGTGCCAGGTTTATTGAATAAAGTTTAACAATCCGATGAAAAAGGTAGGAATGAATTTTTTTTACAGGTTCAAACCAATCATTAAATCTTGGAATTACAATTTAATGAATTTTATTATTATACAGTCTAAAAGGCATCTATATATTGACTAAGTTATTGTCTCCAATCGGAGTTACCATAAAATAAGATTAGAGATACTCATTCAACCTTCTGATTATTAATAAAGATACTACGGTTCTTAAATGGAGAAGAAGAGAGTTCAATTTTTTTAGATTAAAGCCGATTAGGAATAATATTAACTATCAAAAGTGTGCAAAATAAAGGGGGTTTTAATTATTCAGAGATAAAATGAATTGTGTAGCAGGGGGAATATTTTTCCTATTGATCTTACCAACTGATCAGAAATTCAACCCGCCTGTTTTCGGCGCGATTATCAGGCGATGTGTTCGGAACAAGTGGACGATATTCAGAATATCCAGCCGCCACTAATTTTCCCGGATCAACATCAACGGAATTTACCAGGTAGTTGACAACTGATATAGATCGCTCAGCTGACAATTCCCAGTTTGAGGAATATTTACCTGTGCTGATAGGAATATCATCAGTATGTCCACCGATAATAACTTCCCTGACCCCGCTGTTAATTGTTTCTCCCACAACATTTAATACCGGAAAGGCTTCTTCCTTGATAATACTGCTGCCGGAATTATACAATACCCTACTGCCAAGTCGAATGAGCATACCGCCTTCGGTGATCTCGACAGTTATTTCATTTTGAAGTCCCATCTCCTGGCTGATTTCATCAATTTTTTTAACATTTTCTTCCAGTTTGATTTCCTGCATTTTTTGAAGTTTTGAACTTTCGTTGGTTGAGTCCATTTCCGGCAGAATACCCAGTGCACCCTGGAGAAAATACATAGCTGTTGAAAATTTGACTTCATCAACATTGGCAAAGGAGAGAAGGAGAACAAAGAAACAAAGCAGCAGGGTCATCATATCCCCATAGGTGGTCATCCATGCCGGGGATGATGGTTCTCCAAAGTCATTGTTTTCTTTTTTTCGTTTACTCATTATCTGATTCGTCCTCGTCCATTAGAAATTCCTGTCGAATTTTAGGGGGCAGAAAATTGAGTAGTTTTCGTACCAGGTTTTTTGGATGTTCACCCATCTGAATAGCCAGTACCCCTTCAATTACCAATTCTTTATGAATGACCTCATGATCGGAGCGTATTTTGAGTTTTCCGGCAATGGGTAAGAAAAGCAAGTTGGCCAGGAATGCACCATAAAAAGTTGTGATTAATGCTACTGACATACCTGCTCCCAGAGAAGAGGGATCTTCCAGTCCCTGTAACATATTAATGAGACCAATTAATGTACCGATCATTCCAAAAGCCGGTGAATAAGTACCGAGAGAAGTGAAAATTTGTTGTCCTTTTTTATGACGTTCGATGAGATAATTCAATTCCGATTCCATTATTTCACGAATGGTTTCCGGTTCTGTGCCATCTACAGCCATTTCCAGACCTGCTTTCATATATTCATCTTCAACTTTTGATAGATATTTGTCTATTGCCAGAATTCCTTCTCGTCTGGATCGTTTGGCCAATTCTTCGAAAATTTCGATGGTTTCAACACCGGAATGGCCATCATCGGTAAAAACTTTTCGTACCACTTTCATGACGCCAAAAACCTCTTTCATGGCAAAGTTGACAAAAATTGCAGCACCGGTACCACCTGCAACGATCATAAAAGATGGTATGTGGATAAAAGTGGTAATTTCACCATTACCCAAAATTGCCATCGCAACTAATGTTAAACCTGAAACAATACCGAGAATTGTAGCAATATCCATATCACTCTTCTAATTTGTATATCCGCCCGGGAATCATGCCCAGGCGGATTGTTGGTTAAAATTTCAACTATAACGATTACCTTTTCAAACTTACTGCCTGATCAGCGATTTCCTGAATTGTATTGACAACCCGGGCAGAAGCCTGATAGGCATTCTGTGCTTCGATCAATTTTGAAAACTGATCAGCCAGATCCATGGTAGAACTTTCCAGAGATTCGGAAATAATTTCAGAATTTTGACTGTCGGCTTTACCAATATTGGCGACGCCACTGTCTGCACCTTCTTTGAAATTACCGGATCCCATGTTTATTAACCCGTTAGGATTAGAGAACTTAGCCATGGCCAGTTGGGCAATCTTATCTTCGGTTCCATTTGTAAAAGAAGCAACTATGCTT
>CAYTLS010000017.1:0-11222 GCA_964438745.1 uncultured bacterium | reverse complement strand
CAGGGCTGACAACATTACCCTTTGATTTTGACATCTTTTCAAGTTGACCTGTTTTTTATGTATAGTTTAAAATCATGCCCTGATTAAACAGATGGGTAAATGGCTCATGAAATGGTAACAAACCAAGGTCATACAAAACTTTCACATAAAAACGAGCGTATAAAAGATGCAAGATAGCATGCTCAATACCGCCAACATACAAATCAACGGGAAGCCAGTAGTTCATATCTTTCATGTCCCATGGCTTATCGGATAAATCTGGATTTGGGTAACGCAAGAAATACCAACATGACCCCGCCCATTGCGGCATTGTATTGGTGTCATATCCATAACGTTTGCCATTATTCGGATCGATCCATGAGATCCATTCCTGATTATTGGCTAAGGGGGATTCACCGGTGCCACTGGGTTCAAACCGTTCCATTTCCGGCAGCGTCAAAGGTAATTCCGATTCATCAATAGGCTCAATAGTTCCCGCTTCATCCAGCTTCAATGGAAATGGCTCACCCCAATATCGTTGTCTGGAGAAAATCCAGTCCCGTAATTTATATTGTGTCGCGGCTTCACCAACACCCTTGTCCTCCAGCCACCTGATGATCTTTTTCTTGGCATCTTCAACACTGAGTCCATTTAAAATACCAGAATTGATTAATTTACCGTCACCGGTCCAGGCTTCTTTGGCAATGTTGCCACCGGAAATAACTTCGACGATATCAATATCGAATTTCGTGGCAAATTCCCAGTCCCGCTGGTCGTGAGCCGGAACGGCCATAATCGCGCCGGTACCATAAGTCATCATCACATAATCGGCTGTCCAAACCGGGATTTTTTTGCCATTGACAGGATTTATAGCGTACATGCCGGTAAACACGCCGGTTTTTTCCTTGGCCAGTTCGGTACGATCCAATTCACTTTTGGTAATGGCTTTTTGTTTATAGTCTTGCACGGCTGATTGGTGGTCACCGGTGACATATTTTTCCAGGAAAGGATGTTCAGGAGCCACCACCATGTAGGTTGCACCAAATAATGTATCCGGGCGGGTGGTGTAGACCTGCAGTTTTTCATCAATGTCGGCTATATCAAAATCCACATTGGCACCGGTGGATTTGCCAATCCAGTTCCGCTGCATTTCCTTGATGCTGTTTGGAAAATCGATCAGGTCGAGATCTTCCAGTAGTCTATCGGCGTATTCAGTAATTTTCATGACCCATTGACGCATAGGCTTGCGAATCACCGGGTGACCGCCGCGTTCGGATTTTCCGTCAATGACTTCTTCATTGGCCAGGACAGTTTTCAATTCAGGGCACCAGTTCACCGGCACTTCATCCTGGTAAACCAATCCCTTTTTATAGAGCTGTAAAAATATCCATTGAGTCCATTTATAGTAATTGGGATCGGTGGTATTGACTTCCCGGTCCCAGTCATAGGAAAAACCAAAAGATTTAATTTGGCGTCTGAAATTGTTGATATTTTTCCCAGTTGTAACGGATGGGTGGGTATTGGTTTTCAGGGCGTAATTTTCCGCCGGAAGACCGAAAGCATCCCACCCCATCGGATGGAGTACATTATAGCCCATTTTGCGCTTAAACCGCGCGACAATGTCAGTGGCTATATATCCTTCCGGATGACCGACATGCAGCCCGGCGCCCGAGGGATAGGGAAACATATCCAGGACATAATATTTTGGCTTGTCAGAATAGTCTTCGGCTTTAAAAGTCTTGTTTTTGTCCCAATACTTCTGCCATTTTTGTTCAATTGCTGTAAAAGGGTACATTAGATACCTTTCATGGTTTATAGTTCTTAATTTTTATGAGCATAGTTTACAAAAAAATAGATTTTAAGTCTAGAATTAACTGGCCTAAAATGCAAGCAAAATTTAAAATTCTCACAGCCTTTAAAAATCTGAATACTAGCGCAAGATTGAAATTTTGCAAAGCGAACATTTACAAATCCGGCATCGACGAACCCAGGTCCCTTGAAAACCGAGGCACAGAGAGACAATTCTTTCCATTAGCAACACCTATTAAAGGATCATGGATGTTCGCTCACGTTGGTTTTCCTAAAATATATCTATTATATTTTTTATATTAATCAAAACAAATAAAAGGATAGTATATGCGCTCACAAAAACGAGAACTAAAAAAATGGCAAGAATGGATTGATATTATTCAACAGGATTTGAATAAACAATTAAAATATCATGAAATCTATCGCCATTATCCAAAACGAGACATGCAGCAGGAATTCCTGGAATTCGTCGATGACTGTTATTTTATTCAAACCGCTATCAGTGTGCGACGACAGATCGGCACACAAAAAGATGAAATATCCCTGATGAAACTGTTGCTGCAATTGCATTATGCCGCTGATAAAATTAATATGCCGGAATTAACCCAGAATAGGGTAGAATCTGATATTAGTAAACTCAATGAGATTGAGCATCAGGTTGGACTTTATGTGGATCGTAAGATTGCTCATCTGGATCGTCGTGAATATGACCAGGAGTGCCGGATTAGCGATTTGGAGCGGGCCTTGAAAACCCTTTATGAAATTATCACCAAATATTATGAGTTGTTATATCGAAAAAATTGATTTTTATGTTAACCTGAATTATCCAGGAACTATAAAAATTAGAGGAAAGGGGGAACCGGGCAAAGTTCCCCCCGTGGGGTTTGGAATGAGGGTAAATTAATCCAATTCGTCGAAAACCTCTTCGACATTATCATAAGGAGAGTTGGATTTCATCTCGCGTAAATTTTTAGATGTTTCTTTGATTTGCACTTGATTGCTGAGAAATTCAGCGGTCACAATTAAATCTTTTCCGTCCACAGAAAGCAATGTTTGCAGGGGCGCGAAGAAATTTTCCATTTCTGATAAACCAACAATTTTTATTTTGTGCTGTCCTGCCGGTATATTTTCCAGTATCAGTTGTTTGTTAAAATTGAATTCTTTTTTGGAACTGAACCAACCGGTTTTGACTGTTTCACTGACCAGGGGATATTTGGCGGTATAGCCAACAAAAGTGTCATCCAAAAAGACCATTGCGGATTTTACATCAGAGATCACTGCGATATCACGTCCCAGATCGTTTTCCCGGGCGTTGATTTCGCCGGTAAAACCGCCTTCCAGATCAGCGCCGCACTCCCAGTTGCCGCGATCAAATTTCACCACAACAGAATAGGTGCCCGGGTCCAGGTTTTCAATAACTACAGGTGTTTTTTGATCTTCCAGTTCACCATTAATAAATACCGCTTTTTTAGCAGGCTGTGATTGAACGATCAGACGCGCCTTGTTTTGTTTGCTATTATCAAAGAAATTGTAATAATTGAAAAGAACGTCATTATATAAACTCATCAACTGATAGCTATTATCTGCATAGAGAAAATCACCATTGGTTTTGCGGGCCACCTCTTTCAGGGCACTTCTGTCAATTTCCCCTAGTCCGATGCCGTAAATATAGATACCCTGGGATCGAGCAATACTTTCAATGTTTTTTACCGATAGCCTGCTGCTATTATCTATACCATCAGTAAAAAAGACAATTATGCTCTGACTTCTGTTTTCATGGGCAAGAAGTGAAGCCTTTCCCAGGGCATCATAGAGTGCTGTGCCGCCACCTGCATCCAAATTTTCTATTCTATTATATAATTGCTCTTTATTTGATGTATGATTGGCCCTGACACGTACCTGGTTGTCAAAAAATACCAGTGATGCTTTATCATCAGTTTTCATATCAGCCACAAAATTATACAGAGCGCTTTTGATATTTTCAATCGGCTTACCATCCATACTGCCGCTTTTATCCACAACTAATATGAAATGATTTTCAATATCCGTAGGGTTGACAGTTACACAATCACCGGTGAGGTGTTGGACAAGTATAATTGGTATAATCAATAGGAATAAAAAGTTTTTCATTGTTTTGGTCTCCAAATAATTTTAATTAAACTTAACGGATTTGATTTGATCGGTTTGTGATTTGGTTCACACCTTTATTTTTGTTCATTATTTATTGGTTTTTAGCTATATTTTATAGAGAATTTAACAATCAAATTTAAAGGTTAGGGGAAACTCATGGGAAAAATAATTATTGCCGCGCTGATTGGAATAGTGGCCGGTATCATCGATATCATTCCAATGATCATTCAAAAAGAAGATAAATTTGCTAATTTTTCAGCCTTTACGCACTGGGTCGCACTGGGACTGATTATCCCCTTTGTGGATTGGGGTATCGCGCCATGGTTGACAGGTTTGATCATTGGTGAATTATCAGGCCTTCCGGTAGCGCTGATGGTATTTCCCAAGGATAAAAAAGCCTTTGTCCCGATCCTGGTATTGTCGGCGATTCTGGGTACCTTCGTTGGTGTGGCCGGTGGAATTTTTGTTTAAGCGGAGGGAGGTGAAATAATGAGAAATTTTCTTTTATTACTGATCCTTATGATAGTCCTAATACAATGCGCCCCTGAAAAGACCAGGGATTATTCGCTGCTGGACAACATGAGAATCCATGTATCGGCTTCGGAAAACCGTCCGGTATCTTTTACCAACAAAGAAGCGGCTTATTATTATACGCAATCTCATGTTAATGATCATCCGGAATGGGCCTGGTTTGAAGGATTGAACATTGCCAAGAAAAAAATATTCCACGGCTATGAATTGTTTCTCAATGGTGACAAACTGGACAATCAGGAGGCCGATGTGTGGGTATATCCTTATAAAATGACACGGATCCACCCCGGACAGATTACCGAAGAACTCTTTATGTTTGACAATAAAAATATACTGGAAGTTTCAGTGGAAAATTCAGATAAGGATATCGGCATTCATTTAAAGGGTGAGGCGGTGCGCCACATTAAAACAGAGGATAACAGGGTCTATTTCAATGCCATGGAAGGGAGCCGTATCATTGTTGTCAGTTCCATAACTGATACACCGGTGCTCTTTGATTCCGGTGTTGTCATGACCGCCGGTAAGGGGAACGGATTTTTTATAGCGGCCGGTAACAATCAGACAGACGCGACGCAATTGATAAAAGATGCGCGGAAAAATAATGTTCGCTGGAAAAATGATCGTAAAGCACGGATGGATAGGCTGCTGGTAGAAAACACCTATTTGAAAAGTGATAATGATTCCCTGCAATTGGCGCTGAACTGGCTCGTCACCACCATGGACCAATTGGTCACCCGGCAGCAGGGTTATGGCATTTATGCGGGCTTGCCCTGGTTCAATGAGTATTGGGGACGGGATGAGTTTATTGCATTGCCCGGCGCTTGCCTGGTAACCGGGCAGTTTGAGTGGGCCCGAAAAATTCTAAAATCCTTTGCGGAATACCAGGAAACTGATTCAACTTCAAAGTTTTTCGGTCGTGTACCCAATATTGTCAATCCGGAAAATATTGATTACCATACGACCGATGGTACGCCTCGTTTTGTCATTCAACTGCAGGAATATGTTAAATACAGTGGTGATACTACGATCATCAAAGAACTCTACGATAAGGTAAAATATTCCATTGAGGGGGCGTTGAAAAACTGGACTGATGAAAATTATTATCTGATTCATGCTGATAATGAAACCTGGATGGATGCGCGCCGGGCCCATGATCTGATGCCCTATTCGCCACGCGGCAACCGCGCTAATGATATCCAGGCCCTATGGCATAATCAGTTGCTGGCCGGGGTTTATTTTGCTGATTATATGGGAGACGATAATAGCGCGCAAAAATGGCAAATGATCGCCAACACAGTAAAAAGAAATTTTGCCCGTGATTTTGTCGATGAAGACCATGATTATTTAGCCGACCGGATTGATGAAACCGGCCAAAAGGATTTCAAACTCCGGCCCAATCAACTCTTTGCACTGGATATGATCGAAACCCGAAAACTGAAATGGCAGACCACCAGGATCTGCTGGGAAGAACTGGTCTACCCCTGGGGTGTCGCCTCACTGAACCGGCAGGACGATTTTTTCCATCCTTTTCATGACAGTTGGGAAAATTATCATAAAGATCAGGCTTATCACAACGGAACTATCTGGATCTGGAACAATGGGATTGCCATGCAGCGCATGATCGAAGCCGGACAGAAAAGGGCTGCTTATCAGCTATTCAGCAATATGAATGAAAAAGCCTTGCGACGTGGGGTTGTTGGCGGACTCTGTGAGAATATGGATGCCTATCCCCGGCCAGGCAAAAGCCGGGGGAAAATCACCGGCACCTACCTGCAAGCCTGGTCGAATTCTGAACACTTGCGTGTCTGGTACCAATATTTCCTTGGTATTCAGCCGGATATGATCAATAATTTATTGACTATCGCGCCGCGAATTCCTGATGATATTAACGGATTGACCTATGGGTTTTTAGTGGGAGATGGCAAGGGTATGGCTGAATTTAACAGGCACCCGTTAAAAACTTACACATACAAATTTACAGATCTGAATGCGACCTTAAAAATTGATCTCATTCCTTTTGAGGTTGTAACCCTTCCTGTCAAAGATGGCGAAAAAATCCGCCTCATTGAAAAATCGACTGAACTGATCATTGAAACACGGGAGGACAAACTTAGGGTGGCGATTGATCCTGAGCGCCTAACCCAAAAAGCAGCCGCTGATGAATTTTTTAAAGCTGTTGAGTTCTGCCAACCCATGGATATTAAAAACCATGAGGTGATGAAACAAACCTACCAGCGTCAGTAGTTCATCTGTTTTAGCCGAAAAATCGGCGCACCCATTTGAGTTTCTTTTTGGTGTAGGGATAATATTTTAGATTTAATTCGAACCAGGTGGGTTTTTCCATAATACTTTTGTAATGGGTGAAAGCGTTAAATCCCGCTTTACCATGATAATTACCAATACCGCTGTTGCCGACACCCCCAAAGGGCAGATTGCTGTTGGTGATATGCATGATTGAATCATTGACACAACCACCGCCAAAAGAAATTTCACGGAGCACTTTTTCTTTGATCTGCTTATCTTTCGTGTATAGATAGCAGGAGAGGGGTTTAGGTCGCCTCTTGATGACAGCGATGACGTCATCCAGGTTTGAGTAACTGATCACCGGGAGAATTGGACCAAAAATTTCATCAGCCATGACTTTATCATTAAAACTGATATCGGACATAATGGTCGGCTCGATGTAGCGCAATGCTTCATCATGACTGCCACCGTAAACAATCTTGTCCTCATCCAGTAAGTCTGTCAGTCGGTTAAAGTTGGCTGTATTAATGATTTGAACATAATTCCGATTCTCAAAGGAGTAATGGGCGTTTTTGATCTCCTGGATGGCGGCTGTCAAAAATTTATCTTTAATTGCCTCATGAACCACTACATAATCCGGCGCGATACAGGTTTGTCCGGCATTGAGAAATTTCGCCCAAACCAGGCGCTTGGCTGTCATTTTCAAATTACAATTCTGAGTAATGATCGCCGGGCTTTTGCCGCCTAACTCCAGGGTTACCGGTGTGAGGGTTTCAGCGGCTGCTTTGTAGACAATTTTTCCTACCGGAACACTACCAGTAAAAAATATTTTGTCGAAATCCTGGTCCAGCAAATCCTGTGTTTCCGGCACTCCACCTTCAACGACCTTAAAAAATTCGGGATCAAAATTTTCATTGATCATTTTCGCCATGGCCGCGCTGGTATGGGTGGGAAGTTCACTGGGCTTAAGAATCACGGTATTGCCAGCGGCAATTGCAGGAATAACCGGCGCCAGAGATAATTGGTAAGGATAATTCCAGGCACCGATAATCAGGGATACCCCATAGGGTTCCGGAAGGATATAACTTTTTGCAGGAAAGTTCACCAGGTTTGTGTGTACCCGCTTTCTTTTTGTCCACTTCTTTAATTTTTTTAAGGCTTCCCGGATATCTTCATAAAGAAGCAGAAATTCATTAGTAAAAGTATCGAATTCGGATTTTTTGAAATCTTCATGAATTGCCGACATTAAGGCGGTTTCATTTTCTCGCAGAATCTGTCCTAGCTTCTTCAATTGGGCGCTCCGAAAGGGCAGTTCTTTTGTTTTATTAGAGAGAAAAAAGTCTTTTTGGCGAGCAACAATTTTGTCCATAACATCCTCGTTTATTTTTATGACAACTGACTAAAATGAAGATATTCAAATATTTTAATTATTTCAATTTACCGCTTGTTCTCTCATCGAATTCTAATTTGCTTTGAATTTATCATCAGACGAGAATAATGTTAACCTGAATTATCCATTATTATTCATAAAACTATAAACAAAACCCGCTACCAGGATGATAGCGGGTTTATTTTACTATGACAAAAAAATCAGAGGTTGATGGCATTTGCCGCAAGGTAATTGGCCACTCCTTCTGCAGAGGGCTTCATGGCCTGATCACCCTGTTTCCAGCCTGCGGGGCAAACTTCGCCATATTTGGAGCAGAAGTGCAAAGCATCCACCACACGCAACATTTCATCGACATCTCTGCCCAGGGGAAGATTATTAATCACCTGATGCTGTACGATACCATCTTTATCGATTAAAAAAGAGGCGCGCAGGGCCACACCATCGTCATGCTCCACATCATAGGCTTTGGTAATTTCATGCTTGATATCTGCGACCATGGGGAAACCAACTTCTCCGATCCCACCATCATCAATAGCGGTTTTACGCCAGGCATGATGGGTGAATTGAGAATCTACCGAAACGCCAACAATTTCCACATCCCGGTTTTTAAATTCTTGCAATCGTTTATCATGGGCTATTATTTCGGTTGGACAGACAAAAGTAAAATCCATTGGCCAGAAGAAAAGGACAACAGTTTTTCCTTTCAGATCAGATAATTTGAAATTTTCTTTAATCCGGCCATCACCCATAACTGCCGGTGCTGTAAAATCAGGGGCTTGTTTATTAACTAATACACTCATTATATTTCTCCTAAATTTTATAATTCCTAGTTTGCTACTATGTTTTGTTTGGTTAATATAACAAAAGTTATTTTTAAATGCAAATAGGCAGGGTCTTTTTTTATCAAATTATTTTCTTAGTTATTTTAGCAGTTTAATCTAAATTGATTCATGTATCATAACTAATTTGGGAGGTTAAAAATGAAAGGTTTTATTATCGGGATGCTCACTTTTATGATGGTTGTGCCATTATTAGCGGAACAGGAATGCTCCGATGTGGAGATAATCAAAGATGTTATTCAGAGCGCTTATGTCGATGGTCTGCAAAATGAAGGGGATTTTGAAAAAATTGATGCCGGTTTTCACCCGGATTTCGAACTTCTGGGTATTGGTGAAGGCAATGAGATGTGGCGTTTATCTATTTCAGACTGGAAAAAGAAAATACAGGAAAAACTGGAAAAAGGGGAATTACCCCGCAAAGAGGGAGAAAAAATTTCCATAAAATTTCTGAATGTTGACGTTACCGGTACAGTTGCCGTTGCGAAATTTGAATTTTATGTGGGCGAAAAACTTGCCTATATTGATTACCAGTCCTTGTATAAATTTGCGGATGGATGGAAAATAGTCAGTAAAGTATTTCAAAAAATGTAGATACTGTCATTTCTGTAATAAGCGGCTGACCCAAAGAATTGGAGGCGTCTCGTGTTGCATCTGCACCCGCTCTTTTCTAAAAAAAATTAATTAATAAGTATTTATTCTATAATTGATTAGGCTGTTGTATATTTATTCTGCCAATTGTTTTATAATTTTTGGAATTATTTTTGCCTAATAAATTGAAGTTCTATTGTCAGAATCTTAGTTTATACATAATATTCATCAAAAAATCCGTGATACTTTAGTATTTAGTGTAGATTATATAATGAAGTCTAATTGATATGTGTTTTAATGTGTTAAAGTGAGGGTAGATGATGAAGTACAAATTATTCTTTTTTTTAATGTTCCTGATGTTACACACTCCCAATTTATTTTCAATTCCACCGGAAACAAAAGATAGCAAAATTGTCATTGCTGTGGTTGATTTTCGTAATACCGGTGGCAGTGAAGAATTGAATTACCTGGAGAAAACCATTCCTGAAAATATTATCACGCGAATGGCAAAAAGTGGCCGTACCGAAATTGTTGAGAGAGCGCGGTTACAAGATGCTTTGAAGGAGATGGAATTGGGATTAGCCGGAATAATTGATGAGCAATCCGCTGTTGAATTGGGCCGCGCGGTTGGTGCCAATGCGATCTTGTTGGGTAGTTTTGCTTCCATTGGACAAAAAATCCGAATCAATGCCCGCTTGATAGATGTTAAAACCAGCCGAATTATTAAAGCTGAAGTTGTCCAGGGAAATGTATCTTCCGAGATATTCCAGTTAATGGATCAATTAGCAATTTCTATGGAACAACAACTAATTGGCAAGGAAGGCGAAACAATTCAATATCAACAAATACCAATTACGGAAGAACAGCCCAGTGAAAAAAGGATAAAAAAGAAAAAATCCATTTTTAAATCACCTTTATTCTGGTCTGCGGTGGCAATCAGTGCCGGTGGCGGTGCTTATTATTACTCGCAGATGTCATCGGAAGAAAAGGAAAAGCTGACTTCATTAACTATTTTTATTAACCTGCCATAAAGAGGGGATTATAACAATGAAAAGAATTACTTTTTTACTTCTGTTCCTGCTTCTCTCTTTTTTATCCTGTGACAATCCCTTTAATCCGACAAATGATACGACGAAGATTACCCTGAATTTGACTTTTCCAAGTAATCATGTGCAACCTACGGAATTGGCTAAGCCCAGGGACATAATTGAAGTCGCTGTAACGATTACTGCTGAGGACATGGATGAAATTATTGACCATTTTGAAGTCAGGAATAACAGGGTCGAGATGACCCTCGAAATTCCACAGGGAAATGATCGAAATATTCTCGTTGAAGGATTAGACCCAACCGGACTTGTTCAGTTTCGTGGGGACGAGACTGTAGATCTGAATCAGGATCAGCAGACAATTGAAATTAATAATCTATTATTAATTGCACCTCCCCCAGTCAATTCAGTCGTAGAAAATATTACACAAACCAGTTTTGAATTACATTGGACAAAAAGCAATGCGCCGGACTTTGCCTTTTACAGAGTATTACTCTCTACAAATCCGGTTCTCTACCCCAATGATGATCAAATCGGTGATAATATGGATAATATAAACCGGCAGCAGATGGAAATTATAAATCTCAATCCCGGTACTGTGTATTATGTCGCTGTGATTGTTTGTGATACGGAATATTACTTTTCCGGCAATCTGGAATTTGGGGG
>CAYTLS010000016.1:0-11433 GCA_964438745.1 uncultured bacterium | reverse complement strand
AGAATCAATTAAAAATGTCGCTTAACTTTTTGTTTCAGTTAAGTTTGCAAGTCCAATGGTAAAACTGCCAAAGCACATTTGGAGGGGTCTTTAAAAATGATGAAATGTGATTACCTGGATTTGTGGCAAGTACATTCTTTGAAGACACCAGAGGATGTTGATGAACGAATTAAGAATGAAGTTCTGGAAGTATTTGAAAAAGCAAAATCACAGGGGAAAGTAAAGCACATCGGATTTACTGGTCACCAAAATCCATTTGCACATAAAAGAATGCTTGACAGAACCGAGGGTAATGATGTTTTTGAAATTTTTTCCTCAGTTTGATAATATTTTCCAGAATTGATTTTGCTTTTTCCCAATTGGATTCAAACGTGATGATCAGGGATATTTCGTTCCAGATATATTCAAATCCGGCGGTATAATTGGCCAGGTGTTTATTCAGTATCCAATTATTGGGAATGTGCATGATCCTGCCGGTAGATTGTTCCGCGTCCACCCAGTTGCCGATTTCGATCAATAAAAATTGAGAAATTCGAATATCGATGACATCGCCTTTGATATTATCAATCTGAATCCTGTCACCAACCATAAAGGGTTTGCGAAGAACGATAAAAACCCAGCCGAATAAATTGGTGATCGGGTCTTTCAGGGCAATGGCAATTCCTGCGGATAAAAGGCCAAAATAGGTGCCCAGGGATTTCAGCCCGCTCATCCAGATAAAACTGATGATCAGTAATGCCAGAAAAAAAAGGAAATAGGTAATGGCTTTTCGCCAGACATAACGGATTTTGATATCCACGGACTGTTTCCATAATATTTTAAGAATGATATAACGAACACTCCAAAGGACAAAAAGTACAATAATAGTCTTCAATATCTTTAATTGTGTGACGGCCTGGATACCGGTATTATTTTCGATGAGTTGAAATATTTGATCCATATATGACCTTACCTCTTTTATAAATAGAACAATATAAATATAGGCTTTTAGAAATATCATCACAAATGATATCCTTTATGGAGTGCATTAACCGTGTAAATGCAAGGTGGTTTTAGAGCAAACTCTGTTTCCCTTTCAGGGAAAATTTTATTGCCATAGGGCTTCATTTCATTTCGCCCTATGCTTTGCTATGATTCACCCTTGGTGAATTGATTAAAATGCGGACTGGAAGTCCGCGCTCCTGAAATAGCGGCATTTTTAATCAGGTGTTTGACTGACTCGTCCTCATTTTAATACCATCGGACAATCTTTTCGGAATTCACTATAAAACAACTAATTAAATACTCAAATTTTTTGGTATACAGCAAGTTTTCCCTGCAAAAAAATACAACATAAATCCTGCCCAAAGAATTATTCTCCAAAGGAGAAACATAGATTAACACAGGGTGAAACCCTGTGGATGACGTAGTTATATAAATTTTCCCTGAAGGGGAAACAGAATTGTCTGAATTTGCAGAGGTGAAACTGTTAACCTGCATTTTTTGGGGGAGTTTTTTGTGAGGAAAAGGGTACGAAAAACAATTTGTTTGGCGAAGAGAGAGGAGGAGGGAGTTAGGGAAGGATTGTTTATATTTCGTACCCTTTTTAATTTTATATCATTATTTGGTGTGAAGGTTAACGGTAAAAGTCGAGCCGGCATCGGGTTCACTGGTGACATTAACATCACCATTGTACATCGCTGAGATCTTTTTCAATATTGAAAGACCCAGGCCACTTCCCAGAATATTGCGGGTTTTCTCATTTTTGATCCGTTTGAACTCTGAAAATAGCGAGTCGGCTTCTTCCTGTGTCATACCGATTCCGGTATCTTTTACAGAAATTGTTACCGTATCATTTTCTTTTTTCAAATAAATATCAACCTGTCCATTGTCCTTATTGTATTTAACCGCATTGGAGATCAGGTTATTCAAAATGATCTCGATCTCACTGCTATCGCCTTCCATTTTAATTTCCTGGTCAGCATGGAGGTTGATGGTAATGCCGCGCTTATCAGCTTCCGGCTCAGCGGTTTCAATAGCCAGATCAGCAATTTCATTGAGATTCACTGTTTCAAGATGACGGACTTTCTTCCCGGATTCGATACGGGTCAGATCCAGCAGGTCCGCGATCATTTTTTTCATGCCACGAATCCGGACTAAACTGCGGCTGACCATATCCTCGTATTTATCAATCTCTTCACCCAGCACTTTGTCCGACATAATGCCCAGGTAGCCTTCGACTGCATTGATCGGCGCTTTTAATTCATGGCCTAAAACAGAAATGAACTGAAAACGGACCTGTTTGCGTTCTTCTTCCAGTTTTTTCACCTGACGGGCCAGGATCAGGTTTTTGGCCGCTTTCTGGACCACATCCCGAAGTTCTTTTGGTTCGAAAGGTTTGGCCAGAAAGTCAAAGGCGCCGCGCTTGATGGCCGAGACAGCGGTTTCCAGGGAAGCGTAGGCTGTTACCATAATGGTTACCATTTCGCTATCTTCCGAAGTTACCTCTTCCAGGACTTCCAGACCGGACATTTGGGGAAGTTTATAATCCAACAGCATCACATCGGGTTGAAAAGCAGCAACTTTTTCCAGCGCTTCTTCACCGGTTTCCGCCATTTCGATTTCAAAATCAATTTCATCATCAATATCAGGGATATTGATGTGGTGTCGCGCCAGGGATTTTTTCATTCCCAGCCGCATACCAAGTTCATCGTCGACAACGAGTATTTTAAGTGTTGACATATTTATTTATTCAATAGTTTGTTAATTTCTTTTTCCAATTGTTCAAAGCGGATCGGTTTGGCCAAAAAGGCATCGGCTCTGATCCATGAGCGCTCTTCATCGGTTTTCGCGTCGAATTCTATACCGGTTTCGCTGGATACTCCGGATGCAATGATGACCGGAATGTTGGGGTCTTTTTTCTTGATACGATAGGCAAGCGCAAAGCCGCCATCCATATTTTCCATCATCAAATCCAGAATCGCAATATCAGGGGTAAAGTCTTCTAATAATTTCTCACCGCCTTTTTGACTTTCAGCCGTTTTTACAGTATAACCAGCGGCTTCCATTCTGATCTTTGTTTGCGTCAGAAAATCTACATCGTCATCGACAAGCATTACTGAAATGTTCTTTTTGTTTTCACTCATCATTAATCCCTATAAAATTTATTTCTTTTTAATACTTTTTCTTGGTAACCTGATCTTGAAAGTCGTCCCGGTGGGACCTTTTGCAGGATCAGTGTTTGATTTGACACTAATGTCGCCTTTATGCATTTTAATGATTCCATATATAACCGAAAGGCCAAGGCCGGTTCCCTGTCCTGACTGCTTGGTCGTAAAAAAGGGCTCAAATATTTTTGAAAGATTTTTCTGAGGGATTCCTGTTCCGGTATCCTCAATTTTAAAAAACACATCCATATCATTATTATCACAGGTAATCCGGATCTTTCCTCCATCGGGCATTGCATGTATGCTATTATTCAAGAGATTGGTAATTACCTGGATAATCTGGTCATGGTCAATTTCGACTGTTTTATCCTCTTCCATATTATCAATAATATTAACGGATATATTGTCCGGTACCTGAATCGTGTGCAGTAATTTTTCCAACATCTCGATAAGATTGATTGTCTTGATATTGACTTTGTTTTTGCGAGCAAAATTCAGCAGGCCCGAGACAATGGTTTTGCAACGATTGGCTTCATTGACGATCATTTCCAGATCTTCAAACATTTCTGAATTCTTATCCACCTGTTCCTGCAGCAGATTAGAAAACATGACAACCGTTCCCAGGGGATTATTCACTTCGTGAGCAATCCCGGCGGCTAACTGCCCCATACTGGCCAATTTTTCCGCCTGCATCAGGGCATTACGGGTATCATCCAGTTTTTCATCGGAAATTTTCAGATCCTTGATGGTCCGGTGCAATTTTTCAATCACATAAGGAAGGCACATTTCTGATTCAGCTAGTCCATTTTTAATGGCTTCGGCATGAGCACGACAGGTGTCATAGCCGCAAGCGCCGCAATTAAGTTCATCGCTGCGGTTATATTTGCCCATACGATGCATGATCTCTTCTATTTCATCGGATTTTGGTGTGACCAGCTCTTGAGTGGATTGTATGAAATGTCTGCTCAGATCCAGATCTTTGAACATTTGCAGATATTTTTCATGCTCTTCCGCCACTCGTTTCGGAGCCACCGATTTAACATACTTACTGATCTGGGTTCGTCGTTTATAAAGCGGAGCCTGGGTCGTCATTCCTGCACCCATAATACATCCGTCACAACAGAGTAGATCCAGGAGTTTGCAATCCAATGTTCCTAATTCAAATTCTTCGATGGCTTCAATAAAATGTGACTTACCGTTAGCGGAAACCACTTCACCGGTCATGAGATCCTCTTCAATAGCCGCCGCAGCCAGCATTCCCCGTCGGATTGGGAATAGATTTCCCTTTTTCGCATAGGGTGGATCAAAATCCGCTTCTTTGACATTTTTGGCTTGCAAGTGAGCCATGTTGAACATGGTTCGCAATTCGCCAAAGGTCAGAGCGTCATCCATTTCGTTATCCATTTCTTCACTGTAGACTTCCCCTTTTTTTGCGATACAAGGGCCCAAAAAGATGATTTTGGTGTCATCACCGTGTAGTTTTTTGACAAAACGGGCTGTGGCAATCATTGGAGAGACCATTGGTAGCAAGTTTGGAATCAGTTCCGGATGATAGCGTTTGACATAACCGAATACGGCCGGACATGAAGTGGTGATATACCGGGTCAAATCTTCTTCCGATTCGACCATTTTTTTGACTTCATTGGCCACCAATTCAGCGCCAAAACCAACTTCATTGACGTAGTTAAATCCAAGAGCCTTTACCATGCCGACAAACTTGCGATAGTTATGTTCGTTGAATTCCGCAGCAAAACTGGGCGCGACAATAGCGGCTGTTTTGTGGCCGGACTGCAATATGGAATTGACATGAGGAATGGATGAATGTACCTTCTTTGCGCTCTGGCTGCAGACCTGAACGCAATTGCCGCATCCGATACATCGTTCGGGAATGATCTCTGCCTGGCCATCGGATATTTTAATCGCCTTAGCCGGACACTCGCGTACGCAGGTGTAACAGGTTCGGCATTTATCCTTGATCGTCGATATCAAGGGTTTTGTTGTTGTACTTTTCATCCATTCAACTCATGGTTAATAATTACATTAAAACTTCACGTTTTTTATAATTTGTGTGTAGGAGCTGATGACTTTTGTGTCCATTGGGTTCACCGAGGTATTCATCATAGAGCTTCTGTATATATTTGTTGTCGTGGGACGTTTTGACTTCACTGTCACGATCAATATCATAGAGTGCTTTCATTCTGGATTTTACGGCATCCACATCCATAGTATGGGGCTGACCGCCACCATTGATACAGCCGCCGGGGCAGGTCATGACTTCAATGAAATGAATATCGTCACGGCCTTCCACAATCTGGTCCAGCAGTTTGCGGGCATTACCAAGGCCACTGACCACAGCCACACCAACGGTCAAATCACCGATTGGGATATGTACTTCTTTGATACCTTCCATTCCGCGGAGCTCTTTCACCACCGGGTCTTTCAGATCTTCACCGGTCAGTGTTTTGTAGGCTGTACGGACAGCTGCTTCAGCAACACCACCTGTAGCGCCGAACAATTTGCCGGCAGAACTTCTTTCTGAGAAAGGATTATCAGCAATTCCCGGTTCCAGGGTATTCAGATCAAGTCCGCGCATTTTAATGACACGGGCAAATTCACGGGTTGTCAGCACTGCGTCGATGTCCTGGGTGCCGTGTTCATTGATCATTTCCGGTCTTTCGGCTTCGAATTTTTTAGCAGAGCAAGGCATGACAGACACGCTAAAGATTTTTTTCGGATCAATGCCTTCTTTTTCCGCGAAATAGCTTTTGATAATGGCACCGAGCATCTGTTGTGGTGATTTACAGGTCGAGACATTCTCCAGTAATTGCGGATAGAACTGCTCAACGAATTTTACCCATCCGGGTGAACAGCTGGTCGTCATTGGGAGTTTTCCTCCGGTTTGGACACGGTTTACAAATTCCGCTGCTTCTTCCATGATAGTCAAATCAGCAGAAAATGAGGTGTCAAATACTTTGTCAAATCCCAGGCGGCGCATGGCGGTTACCATTAGAGCGGCCACATCCCGTCCCGGTTTGATACCGAATTCTTCACCCAGGGTTACAGAAATACTGGGGGCATGTTGAACGACAACATATTTATCGGGATCAGCGAGCGCGTCCATCACTTCTTTGACATTACTCTTTTCCCGTAATGCGCCGGTAGGGCAGGCCGTGATACACTGACCACAATTGATACAGCTGGAAATATTCAGGCCTTCGTTGAAGGCGGTGCCGATTTCTGCTTTGGAACCTCTTTCTACAAAGTCAATGGCGCTAACGCCCTGAATTTCTTCGCAGACACGAACACATTTTCCGCAGAGAATACATTTGGCGGGGTCCCGTAGAATGGAAGGACTGGAGGCGTCAATTTCGTAAGTGGATTTTTTACCCACAAACCGGCGTTGCCGTACACCCAGTTCTTCCGCCAGATCCTGAAGTTCGCAATTACCATTTCTGACACAATACAAACAGTCATCGGGATGGTCAGAAAGAAGCAATTCGATAATTGTTTTTCTGGCTTTGATGGCTTTCGGTGAGTGAGTCTGAATTTTCATTCCTTCACTAACCGGCATGGCACAGGAGGGAACGAGGCCATTATAACCATCAACTTCCACCACACACATGCGGCAGGCGCCAGTGGGGAAAAGATCCGGAACATGACATAAGGTTGGCACGCTGATACCTTCGCGACGTAAAGTATCGAGGATCATTTCTCCTTTTTTAGCTTTTATATCTCTATTATTAACTTGTATAGTAAACACGATAACCTCTCTTATTTTACAGTAACTGCGTTAAACCGGCAAACGTCCATACAATTGCCGCACCCAATACATTTATCATCAACAATATAATGTGGTGTTTTGGCTTTTCCGATAATGGCTTCTGTTGGACATTCTCTGGCACAGAGCGTACAACCGACACATTTTTCTGTATCTATTTCATAAGTCAGGAGTTCTTTACAAACACCGGCAGGACATTTTCTTTCAAAGATGTGATCTTCATATTCATCCCGGAACCACCGTAATGTACTAAGCACCGGGTTGGGTGCGGATTTACCGAGACCACAAAGAGAGGTGTCCTGAATAACTTCCGCCAACCGGTTTAAATACATGATCCCTTTGAAACGTTCCAGAGCCTCCATGTCATTTTCATTTTCCCGGGCGCGGCTGATACTTTCCAGGATTTCCAGCATTCTGCGGGTTCCTTCACGACAAGGAATACATTTTCCGCAACTTTCCCGCTGAATAAAATCCATGAAAAATTTTGCCACATCAACCATACAGGCATCTTCATTCATAATCACCAAACCACCGGATCCCATCATAGCGCCCACTTCCTGGAGGGATTCGTAGTCAATTTCAATGTCCAGGTGTTGTTCCGGAATACATCCGCCGGAAGGGCCACCGATCTGGGCGGCTTTATAATTTTTGTTATCGGGAATTCCGCCGCCGATTTTGAATACAACGTCTCTCAGTTTAGTACCCATGGCAACTTCCACCAAACCGGTATTATTGATATTGCCGGAGAGGGCAAAGACTTTGGTACCTTTGCTGGTTTCTGTTCCGATAGATTTAAACCATTGGGGGCCATTGAAGACGACCGACGGTACATTGGCCAGGGTTTCCACATTATTAATTACAGTTGGTTTGTTGAACAATCCGCTGACAGCCGGATAGGGCGGTCTTGGCCGCGGCATACCCCGTTTGCCTTCAATAGAATGCATCAGCGCGGTTTCTTCACCGCAGACAAAAGCACCGGCACCTTTTTTGATGACCATATCCAGGTTAAAGCCTGAATTCAGAATGTTCTGTCCCAACAGGCCATATTCTTTCGCCCGGGCAATCGCAGTTTTCAGGCGTGCAATGGCCAGTGGGTATTCGGCACGTATATAAATGTATGCTTTGGAAGCGCCGATTGCATAGGATGCTAAGGTCAGACCTTCTACCAGTGCATAAGGATCTCCTTCAATCACAGCACGGTCCATAAATGCGCCGGGATCACCTTCATCGGCGTTACACACGAAATATTTTTGTTCTGACGGTGTATTGAGCGCAAATTTCCATTTTTTTCCGGCCGGGAAGCCACCGCCGCCGCGTCCTCTGAGACCACTTTCTTCCACCAGGTCACAAAGTTCTTTCGGCGTAATATTGCGCAGGGCTTTGGCCAGCCCTTTGAAGCCGCCGCGGGCTATGTATTGGTCAATAGATTCAGGATTAACAAGGCCACAATTTTTTAATACCCAGCGGGTCTGATGTTTAAAGAAGGGCACTTCCTTCATTTCCGGAACATCGTCCCATTTTTTATTTTTTTCGGTTGGAATCTGAAAAAGAACATCATCCTTTTCCAACTCATCATCAAATACCGAGGATAAAATTCTTTCCGCTTTATCTTCGGTAACATTTTTAAAGGATATTCGACTCTTCCCCGGAAACTGTACATCCATCAGTGGTTCCTCAGCACAGAGGCCGATACAACCCACTTCCACTATATTGGCTTCAATTTTTTTATCAGCCAGAAAACTGTTAATGATTTTCAAGGTTTTACCAGCGCCGGCCCCTAAACCGCAAGTTCCGGTTCCCAGATAAATGGTGGGGGACTCCACGTCGGCGTAGGTCAGGTCGTCAAACTTTTCCTGCATTTTCGGGGTCAGGTTTTTTGTTTCTTCGATAAGCAAAGTGTCAATAAATTGCGAAATATGCTTATCTGATAAATCTTGACAGTTTTTACACATCTTCACTTACCTCTTTTCGATATTTTTTCACGATTTTTTTCACTTCATCCCTGGTTACTTTGGCAAAAACTTCACCATTGATCGTAATGGCGGGAGCCAGGCCGCAGGCGCCAATACAGGCAACAACTTCCAGGCTGAAGATTCCGTCTCGGTCCGTTTCGCCGGGCATAATGTTCAGCTGTCTCTGAAATTCTTCCAGAATGTTGCCGGAGCCTTTGACATGACAGGCGGTGCCGCGACAGATTTCAATATGATATTTGCCAAGCGGAGTAAATCTGAACTGATTGTAGAAGGTTGCCACTCCGAAAATTTTGCTGGCAGGCAGTTTCAGGTAATTGCCTACTTTTTCCACTGCTTCTTTTGAAATAAAGCCTTCTGCTTCCTGGACATCCTGTAAAATTGGAATCAGGGAGTCACGGGCTGCATTGGGATATTTTTCAAGAACCAAGTCAACATGTTTACTCATTTGATATTTCCCTATTTATTATTGTTGTTCTTTGCAAAATAAGATACTTTTTCAAGGGTGGTGATCATATCACGATTTTCCACATATATACCCTCGGGAACGCTGAGAATGATCGGCGCATAATTTAAAATTCCTTTAACACCGGCGTCAACCAGTGTGTCAGCGATCTGCTGTGCTTCGGAAGAGGGTACGGTAATAACGGCTGTATTTATATTGTTGTTTCGAATGATCTCTTTTAAATCCTTTACATGATAAGACCGGCAGCCGGCCACAACTCTGTTTACCTTATCGGGGTTATTATCAAAAACTGTAACAATTTCCAGTTTGGAACTCTGGCCGTTAAAATAGTCAATGATCGCCCGTCCCAGGTTACCAAGGCCGATCAGTGCCAATTCTTCCTTTGCATCGGGATCGATAAAATCGCCAATACTTTTCAGCAGTCCTTTGATTTCATACCCGTGGGCAGGGGAACCGGTATAGCCGATTTCCATAAGATCTCGTCGTACCTGGGCCGGTGAAGCACCGCTGTTACTGGCCAGTTGATGAGAAAAAATATGAGTTTTTCTCATCTGTTTGTCGAGTCTCAGCAGTACCCGGCGATAATTGATAATACGCTCTATTTTCTTTTCCGAAATTTTAATCATTTTCTTCACCAGTTTGATATTTTTATCACATCGTGATATTTTTCACAAATTAAATATAAATCGGGCTTAGTGCAAGCTTTTTTGTCATTTTTATTTTTTTATTCCCTGATAACGACTGTTTTTCGCAAAGGTTTGGTTTTTTAATTTTAAGATTCTTTTTTATTTATTCAATATTCCGGTAGTAAAATAGTTCAATTTTTGAAGGATAGGCCCCTTTTTTCTCTTATAATGCTCTTTTATATTTATTTTAATTTCAATAGATTGTGCATGAAACTAAAACAGAGGATTATAGTCATGAAAAAAGGATGGATCATACTGCTGGTTGTTGCGGTCATTGTTTTTCTTTTCGTAGGAAGACTGGTGGGCACTTATAACAGCCTTGTTGAATTAGATGAAAATGCAAATCAGGCCTGGGCCCAGGTCAATAATCAATACCAGCGCCGGGCTGACCTTATCCCCAACTTGGTAGAAACGGTCAAAGGATATGCATCTCATGAGCAGGAAACCTTTACAGAAGTGACCAATGCACGGGCTAAAGTCGGTCAAATGACAATTACACCGGAAATCTTAAACAATCCACAAAAGTTGCAACAATTTCAAAATCTGCAGGGTGAAATCAGTTCCGCCCTGAGTCGCTTAATGGCTGTGTCAGAACGATACCCTGATCTGAAAGCCAATCAGAATTTTCTGGCCCTGCAAAATCAGTTGGAAGGGACGGAAAATCGAATTGCCGTCGAACGAAAACGATTTAATGAAACAGTACAGATGTATAATAAACGCATTCGGCGGTTTCCCACCAATCTGATTGCAGGCATGTTCGGCTTTGACAAGAAATATTATTTTGAAGCTGAAACCGGTGCTGATCAGGCCCCTGATGTAAAATTTTAAAGACCGGATTATTATATGCAAAAATTTAGAAACATAATCGTCAGCCTGATTTTTTTAATGATAACAACCACGGTGTTGGCGCTGGAAGTGCCGGCTTTGAAAAGCCGGGTCATGGATTTTCATGGCTTGCTAACACCTCGCGAAGAGCAGCGTCTCGAGCAGCAATTATATGAATTTGAGCGGCAGACATCAAACCAGTTGGCCGTTTTGATCATCAGTTCTCTGGAAGGGGAGTCAATAGAATCTTATTCCATTGAAGTGGTTGATAAATGGAAGTTAGGCGATAAGGACAAGGAAAATGGTGCTTTACTATTGATCGCGATCAATGATCGCAAAGTAAGGATTGAAGTCGGGTATGGTCTGGAAGGGGCGTTGACTGACATGATTTCCGGGTCAATTATTCGCAATGATATTGCACCGGCTTTTCGGTCGAATAATTTTTACGCAGGTATTTCCAATGCTTTGAATTCCATGATGCTGGCGACTCAGGATGAATATACAGCACCGCAGCGCAGTAACCGACGGTCAAGAGGTAAGAAGGAGGATCCATCGGATCATT
>CAYTLS010000015.1:0-11679 GCA_964438745.1 uncultured bacterium | reverse complement strand
ACATCTGATCATGCAAATCGACGGTATCGTATTAACGGTTGGCATTTTGATCGCTCACAATCTGCAACCTCGTCCTCTTCCCTCTTATCAAACCTTGCTATCGATGCTCGTCTTTTATCTGCTCCTTTGGCTGGGGACCGGTTATTCTATCGGCTTATATGACCGCCGGGAATTATCCTACAGTCATGCCGCCGTGGCCTCGGTGTTGAGTTTTATTATATCAATGGTTATAAATTATTTTTTCAGTGATATGATTTATTCGCCGCGGCTGATAATATTTAGCTTTATTGCAGGATTACTCCTGTTGCCGGGGTGGCGGATCGCACTGATCTCCATGCAACGACGGCAATGGATACCGTCCTCTTCCTTTCTCAGCAAAGCATTGCTCAGTCGCCGAACGATTCTGATCGGTACGGGACCGGAAGGCAACCGTCTTGCCAAAAAACTACAGACCCATATTGAACACGGCTTTGAAATCCTCGGTTTCGTGGATAAAAAATATCAGCAGGAATGGGTCGCGGGATTTCCATTTTTAGGCACCATCAAGCATTTAGCGGAACTGATCAGAATTCACAAAGCCACGGAAATTATTTTTACCACTGACCGCTTCACCAATGACGAAATTTTGTCGGTGTTGGACAGAATATCAAATACACGGACAAATATAAAAATCGTGCCTAAAAATCTTGATTTTATCCTCGGCAAATCCAGTGTGGAAAAAATCGAAGATATTCCGCTGGTAGAAGTTGAATATAAAATTTATAACATTGGTAACCGCTTGTTTAAACGGTTGCTTGATATTATTCTGAGTTTAATTAGCACCCTGTTTATTCTTCCCTTTGTTTTCCTTTATGCCTTTATGCGGGGTTGCCGGTTGAAGGTTAAAAAATATATTGGACCCAACAATACAATTATTAAGGGATTGACTTTTCATAAAGAAAACAATAATTTACGTAAAAACTTAGTCCGCTCGCCGCTGATACTTTCCGTACTGAAAGGTGATTTAACAATGGTGGGCAGCGAACTGATCTCGGCTGAGAAAACCGGCCGGGTGTTACATTTCAAACCGGGAATTACCAGTTTATTTCAGGTTCAGGGAAATCATAAACCCGACGAAATAGATAAAAAAAATTACGAACATTATTACATGTTAAATTATTCTCTGTTCCTTGATATAGACATTTTATTGAAAGCTATTTTAAGGATTTAATTATGCCACAACGAGTTTTAGATTTTGAAAAACCAATTATTCGATTGGAAAATAAAATAGAGGAAATGAAACAATTGTCAAACTCCAGTGATATTGACCTAAGTAAAGAAATAGAAAAACTGGAAAACAAACTCAATAACCAGATTGATAAAATTCACACCAATTTAACAACCTGGCAAAGAGTGCAATTGGCAAGACATCCCAAAAGGCCCTATTTCCTTGATTATATCAAAGAAATCACTTCGGAATTTATCGAATTGCATGGCGATCGTCATTTTGCTGACGACAAAGCGATAATTGCTGGGCTAGCCACAATCGATAATGAAAAAGTTGTTTTGATTGGACAGCAAAAGGGGCGCAATACCAAAGAAAACCTCTTCCGTAATTTCGGTATGCCTAACCCGGAAGGATACAGAAAAGCCTTGCGGATAATGAAACTGGCGGAAAAATTTAATAAACCGGTTATTACTTTTATCGATACACCGGGCGCTTATCCAGGGTTGGGGGCAGAAGAACGGGGACAGGCGGAAGCTATCGCCAGAAATCTTTTTGAAATGTCAAGGTTGCGCGTACCCCTGATCAATATTGTGATTGGCGAAGGCGCTTCTGGTGGCGCATTGGGCATTGGTATTGGGGATATCATTCTAGTTTTGGAAAACACCTGGTATTCCGTTATTTCACCGGAAGGTTGCGCCTCCATTCTCTACCGGGACGCGTCCAAAGCGCCACAGGCAGCGGAATCCATGCAGGTTACCGCCCAAAGTGTGAAAGCGCTGAAAATCGCTGATGAAATACTGGAAGAACCCAATGGCGGCGCCCATCGGTCACCAAAAGAAACCGCGCAAATCGTTAAAACAGCAATATTAAGCCATATTGGTAAATTAAAAAAAGTTACTAAAGAAGAATTGATCAGACTACGACTTGAAAAATATTCCAACATGGGTGCCTGGGAAAACATCAATAAATGACAATAGAGTATGATTATATAGCCAGGGTCAGATATGCCGATATTGATCAAATGGGTATTGTTTATTATTCCCGTTATTATGAATTTTTTGAAGCGGCGCGAACCGATATGCTGCGGGATCTCGGCCTTCCTTACTCGGATTTTGAAAAATCAGGCTATTTTATGCCGGTGATAGAATCCCATTGCAATTACAAAAAAGGCGCGACCTTTGATTCCCGGCTCAATATAAAATGTATTGTCGAAGAAAAACCTAAAATAAAGATTAAAATCGACTACGAAATTACGGATATGGCAACTGGCACTTTACTTGTAACAGGACATACAATTCATGCTTTTTTAAATAAATCAGGTAAAGTTTGCAGAGCGCCCGAAGAGTTTTTGAAAATTTTCAACAAATCAATTGAACGAAAATAGATTATGAAAAAAGGACTGCTGATTACTTTTGAGGGTCTTGACGGCTCCGGCAAAACAACCCAGATCAGAGAATTTATAAAACAATTGGAAGACAACCATATTGACTACCAGTTGTTCAGGGAACCCGGTGGAACCAAAATCGGTGAAAAAATTCGTGAGATTTTACTGGATAAAAACAATATTGAAATGAGTGAGGTGGCAGAATTACTCCTCTACTCAGCCAGCCGCAATCAATTAAGCATAAAAAAAATCCGGCCGGCTCTCATGAACAACAAGATTGTTATTTGCGACCGGTTTTATGATTCTACGACAGCATACCAGGGCCATGCCCGCAAATTGGATTTAGAATTTATTCAATCACTCAATCGGGTAGCCGCGGACAACCTTATTCCTGATATTACCTTCTTACTGGATATCTCTCTGGAAGAAAGAAAAAATCGGTTGGATAATAAAAAACTGGATCGTCTGGAACAAGAAGCCGGTGAATTTCATAGAAGAGTAAGACAAGGATTTTTAAACCTTGCAAAACATAACCAGGATCGCTTTTTTGTAATTAACGGAACACAACCAATTGATCTTATCAGGGATCAGATTTGGTCGAAATTTCAGGAAAAATATACAACGGAGTAACATAATGAAAATCTTTAAAAGTTTGACAACTAAACTTCTGATAATTGTATTATTAACAGTCACTTTGCTATTTGCTTTATCCCAAAAAGACTATTATAAAAAATTATCCGATTCATTACTATTGTATGAAAAAGTCTACAAAGTACTCGTTTCAGATTATGTCAATCAGATTGATGTTGAAGAGTTTACAGAACAGTCAATTAATGAAGCGCTAAAAAAATTGGATCCCTATACTGTTTTTCTGAATAAGGAACAAAAAGAACCCATTGAAAGACTTTCCAAAGGCAATTACGGCGGTGTCGGTATTCGCATAACAATGCGAAATGATACTTTAACAGCTGTCGCGCCAATGGAAGGCGGCCCTGCCAAACGCGCCGGTGTATTACCCGGTGACCAGATCATTCAGGTAGACACTCTATCAACATTGACAATGTCTTTAGAAGAAGCATCCAAACAATTGCGCGGTAAGCCGGGTACAAAAGTGCTGATTACCATCCATCGTCCCGGACTGGAAGAAAATCTTGTCATGGAAATTATTCGTGAAAAAATTGATGTTCCGGTGATCAGTTATGCCGCCATGATCGATGATCAGACCGGTTATATCAGGTTAGCCGGATTCTCAAGAGGAGCAACTCAGGCAGTTGCCAAAAATATTAAGGATTTTCAGAAAAAAGATAACTTTTCCAATCTGATAATTGATCTGCGAAGTAATCCCGGCGGACTACTCCAGGAAGCCCTGGGAATTGCAGAATTATTCACAGAACGGGGAGACACATTGCTTTTTACCAAGGGTAGAATGCGGGGCAGCAATACGGTTTTTGTCAGCCGTAGAAAGCCGGTTTTGGATGATGATATCCAAATTGTCGCACTGATCAATCGCGGCAGCGCTTCCGCCAGTGAAATTGTCTCCGGTATCTTACAGGATACTGACCGTGGCATTATTATCGGCAGGAAGAGTTATGGCAAGGGATTAGTCCAACGCGTCAAATCTATTGATAAAGATCATTCCCTTAAAATAACCAATGCGAAATATTACATTCCCAGTGGGCGCTGTATTCAAACCCCCGATTTTATCAAGGATACCAGCTTAGTTCATTTTCTGGGTAAAGAAGATACTATATTTCATTCAAAAAATGGTCGCCGGCTAAAAGGTGGCGGTGGTATTCATCCCGATTTTGAGATCGAAAGTGAGAAACTGCCGCTTTATGTGCAGAAACTTTGGGCCACGAATCAGTTCTACAATTATGCCATTAAATACAAAGCTGATACGGGAAAAATCCCGGATTATTTCAATCTCGATAAGGAGATTATCCAAGATTTTAAAACTTTTCTCGTCAATAAAGGGTTTGAATTTGAATATAAAGATGAAAAACATCTGAAGAAAATCAGGGAAAATTTTGCGGAAGATGAA
Source organism: uncultured bacterium (assembly GCA_964438745.1). Taxonomy (GTDB): domain Bacteria; phylum Fidelibacterota; class UBA2242; order UBA2242; family JAFGTP01; genus JAFGTP01. The sequence continues at coordinate 7,047 of CAYTLS010000015.1, read as the reverse complement.
AAACTCCAGGATATGACGAATCATATTGATTCGATACTAGACCGCTATAAATCCCTTAAAATTGATCAATTTGATGAAAATCTAAAATCCATTCGCCAGGGATTAAGTTCCGAATTTGCCACGCTGGATGGCGGGTTGAGTAAACGGGTTGAAGTTAATTTGCAAGATGATCCGGCCCTGAAGAAAGCCAATGAAGTGTTTCAGGATCAATATCAATATTTGAATACACTTGGCTATAAAAATTAAATCCTTTAAAAATTATTGATATTATAAAAGCCCTCTGATAGTCAGAGGGCTTTTATCTATATTATTCATAAAAATATGAATAATACAGGGTAATTTTTCACGGGCGTAAACGGAATAGATAAAAAAAAAGGTCATCGTTTGATGACCTTTTTTTTTATTTGTGGAGCTGAGGGGTCTCGAACCCCTGACCTCTTGAATGCCATTCAAGCACTCTCCCAGCTGAGCTACAGCCCCTTTTAAAAAGCAGGAAAAATTAAACAATCTATGGCTATTATACAACCCAAAATTTAATAAATTAACATTTATATTTTTTTGTATTGTTTAGTGAATTTTTCAATACGTTTTTTTATGGTCTCATCTCTTTTTATCTGCAGTTCTACCTCAATCAATTCTAATGATAAGGGATTAGTAATTGAGTTTAAGGATTCCTGATAGATCTTTTGCTGCTTTTTCAATCGATCAACCATTTTGATCACCCGTGGCTGTTTTTTAAAATAATCCTGAATGGACTGCTCACCAGCCATTTTTTCATACCGCTGAATTCTTTTACGGTTCATCTTGAAGCGATATTCGATTTCTGAATTATTGCCAAATCCCTTTTGTTTATCTTTTACATTACCGGTGATCTTTACAATTCTTTTCCCCGAATGATCGGTATAAGCTATCAATTTATCGCGCTGAGACTGGACATATTTACTATACCGGTACTGATTAGCAGAAATAATAAGATCGGCTGATGTATCACCACTTATAAAATTGTGTTCATCGGTAGCGTTCAGTGCAATTACAGCAATAATAAAATCACATTTATCCGTGATATCTAACCGTGTTTTTTCGTAGGCTTCGATAGGATTCAGTACATCCAACCGATTATCTAATCCTTCCGGTTCCGAAGCCAATCCTATAAAGCCGAACTTGACGCCATTCAAATTAACAATTTTATAAGGAACAAACAGGTGCTCCTTTGTATTCGCCATGATAATGTTGGCCGAAATGAAGTCAAAATTGGCTTGCGCCTCCAACTCCCGCAGCTGGTCTAATCCTAATTTCAGATCATTATCACCGATATTTAAGAAATCATAGCCCATACGGTTGTAAGCATCAATAAATATGTTGGCCAATTTATCTTTATGCTCATAATTTGCCTCCATAATAGGCGATTTTATAAACAGATCACCGGCGTCCAAAATCACAGTATTGGATGATTGCTTAAAATTCTGCTGCTTGAAAATTGTGGTTCTCCTGGCAAGACCGCCAAGACGTTTGGCCTTTCAACCACAGGGATCTACCTCGCCATGAACAGAGCCGGTACAGATGATGGTAAAGGCGTCGGTACCATAAGTCAAAGCAGGCAGAAACACCATTAAAAGGATAAGGCCGGTATATTGAATCAGATTTCTAACCATTTTTCTATCGTCTCATTATTTTGAAAGTCATGAAGTGTTTTACTCCCGGTAATGAATAATGCAATATGCAGTGTTTTTCTAAATATATCAAGCATTTGTTTAACACCTTTTATCCCTTTTGCATTATATTGCCGCAGAATTTCGCCGGCAGAGCCACAGAGTTTTGCCCCCATGGCAACAGCTTTAGCAAAATCCAGGGCGCGATTGATGCCGCCGGAAGCAATAATATTCACCCCTTTGATGCCCACAGAATTTTGTAATAATTCCGCCGTGGAAATTCCAAAATCAGAAAATTCATCAGCCACAGCCATATCAACCAGATTTTCCGTGCGGTATTTTTCGATCATTGCCCAGGAGGTACCGCCGGCGCCGGCAATGTCAAACCAGTCTATCCCTTTCAGTGAGAGTTCCTGTATATTGCGGGCTGTCAAGCCAAAACCAACTTCTTTTATTATTATGGGAAGGGATAACTCTTCAACGGCTGAAGCTATTTTTTCCTTGATTCCCACAAAATTTTTATCCCCTTCCGGTTGCAGCGCTTCCTGGAGCGGATTCAGATGGATCGCTAATCCATCGACTTGAATATCAGCGAGACGTTCTGCAAGCAAATCCAATTCGTAGTCCAGTAATTGCTGCCCACCGATATTAGCAATAACAGGTGTATCGGGGGCAATTTCTTTGGCAATGGAAAAGGTCTTGACCCGTTCTTTATTTTCCAGGCAGGGACGCATACTCCCCAGTGCCAGGGCTACTTTTTTTTCAGCAGCAATTTTGGCCAGATTTCGATTGAGTTCCCGCCCCTCTGACTCCCCGCCTGTGATCGCGCTGATCATAAAAGGCATGGCCAATTCATAGCCCAGAAATTCTGTAGCAATGTCAATTTCCTCCAAATTCAATTCCGGAAGAGAGGTATGGCGCAATCTGTAATTGGAAAATCCATTTGATTTTTGAAAAGAAATATCTTTATCGCGGAATATTTTTAAATGCTCCAGTTTTCGCTGGGTTATTTTTGGTCTTTGCTTAGGCATACTGAAATCTATTTAAAATTCATTAGAATTAAAACTATTTGACCCGGAGATCAGAAAAAATTATCTATTTGTGTTTATCCTCTCTTGGAATTTCACTTTTTTATTGACATATTTCAAAAAATGTAAAATAAAGAAAAGAGATTCAATGACCAAAAATATATACATCGCAGCCACCAGTAAAGACGCCGGGAAATCAACACTCTCCTTCGCCCTGCTGGAAAAATTAACCCAAATGAACCAAAAAGTCGGTTTTATGAAACCCGTTGGACAACGCTGGCTGGAATCCAAATGGGGAAAAGTTGAAGAAGATGTCATCCTGATGAAAGAGATCTTTGATTTCCAGGAATTTCCTTCAGACATGAATCCTATTGTCGTCAAACGGGGATTTACTGAAGATTACCTCTCAAAAGTCATTAAACCGGACCTCAGCACAAAAATAATTGAAGGCTACAAAAGAGTCGCCCGCAACAAGGATTATGTGGTCATCGAGGGAACCGGACATGCCGGTGTCGGGTCTGTTATTGATAAATCAAATGCGGAAGTGGCAAAGCTATTGAATTCCAAAGTGATCCTTGTGGGTAAAGGGGGAATTGGTTCTGCGATTGACCGGCTGGAATTGAACCGGAAATTTTTTGAAAGCCATGGTGTGGAAGTGATTGGTGTCATTCTCAATAAAGTTCACATTGAAAAAATTGATAAAATCAAACGAAATATCCAACGCTATTGCAAAGCCAAGAATATCCAACTGTTGGGATGTATTCCCTATTCTCCTATTCTTAGTAATCCAACGCTGGGACAGATTATGGATGAATTGAAGCCGGAAATAATCTTTGAAAATGAGAGCCGTAAAGCTGTTATCGATGACTTTATTGTCGGCGCTTCCAGTGTGGAAGAGTTTTTGGAAATAATGAAAAACAAGCAGGGCAATATTTTAATGGTTTTTCCGTCAGCGCGAATGGATATTATACTGGCGACGGTTAAATTGAAAGATCTGGCAAATGAACACCTGAATGTCATTGGCGTGCTATTTTCCGGTACAATTCGCCCTAACCGTGTTGCAATCGATATTTTGAAAAATGAAAATATATCGGTGCTCTGGAAAAACGGCGACACTTACTCCGTCATATCAAAGCTCTCCTCCATTTCCATAAAAACCGGCCCCAAAGAAGATAACAAAATTGACGAAATCAAAAAAATTGTGATTGCCAATATTCATTACAGCAATATATTAAATTACCTGGACAATGTAAAAATTGAAGATACTTTCTACAGAAGATTGAAAAGTGGTTTTAGTAAAATCTATATTTTTGTGAAACGGTTGATCAACGGCTGGCATATCAGAAGAATGTTAAAACGATGATCAGGATTGCATAATATTTATCATTGGCTTAGCATTCATTTGACCATGAGTGGTATAGGCTTCGATAGCTTCTTTTCTTTTTTGTTTCACAATTTCTGCCTGTTGCGCCATGATTTCACGGTCAGATTCTGCGGCAACCTGCCGGTCTTTTGCCGATGGTTGCGCCGGCGCCAGGGCCGCGCGTTTGATCTGCTTCATTTTTTCAATGGTTTTTCCCGGATCACCGGGTATTTCCGAGGTATCTAAATTAACCTGTCCTCCCACTGCATACCGTTTATTATCCGGGCCAACCTGATAGTCAAAAGACATGCCCCGGGCATATTGTCCGGCTGCAGCCTGATGCTGCTGCTCATGGACCCGCACTTCCCTGTCCCGGGCTTTCATCTCCTGAATGATCTTTTTTTCTTCATCAGATAACTCAAACCTATCCATAGGGGATTTTTGGTCATTAACTTGAAGGGAAGTATCTTTCTGTAATTTTTCAGGAAATTCCTCAGCCCGGTTGACTGGCGGAGTAAATTGCGAGGTATCAATTCGGCTGGCAGGCTGGGTTTTTAATATTTCCAAAGAATTACTATTCATCATGATTAAACAAATTATTTTACTTGTCTTAAATATTTTAAATATTTTACAAAATATCAATAGTTTATTTTCATTGAAAATTCGAAACCAAAATAGAATTATCAGCTATAATGTATAAAGATCTTAAAAATTAATAAAACCACCTATTAATAATTGAACCGCAATTGCAGATAAATAAACCAGGAGTTAAAAAATTGAAAGGAGTCAATTATGATTGCTCAGATAACAGAAATTAACGAAATAAGGAATGCGGAAGTTGAATTCTTTCCCCATCGTTCAGCACCTCACAAAATGGCAAAGCACCCTATGGTTGAAAAAGATGCTTTTTCCTCCCATGAAGAAATTAATGTGGGTAAATACAATGCCGAGGGTAAAATTGAAAAACCTGTAGCCAGTGGGTTTCATGTAGTTTTGGCAATCCAGCAGCAGATTGATGATCAGGTGAAAAAACTAACTCACTACTATAAAGAAATCTTTGAGAAATCTGAAGTGGCCCAGAAAAGCCAGGAGTCGCTCGCTGACCATTTCGCCCAAAATCCCGAAGAGTTGAAAGAAATCGAAAAGGGTAATATCCCCGAATACTGGAATCAGGAAAATACCGCCAAACGAATATTGGATATTGCTGTCCAGGGATACAAAAAGGATATGGATGTTGATGACTTTGCCAAAAAAGCAGAAGATTTTGTGACCCAAGCGTATGACGAAGTTGAAAACCTGGTCGGTAATCTGCCCGATCTTGTAAAAGATACAAGGGAAGCGGTAATGAAGGGATTGGATCAGTTTCGCAACGGAACCCCAATCTCTGAGATCAGTTTCTCCTAAATAAATACACCTTATTTCTCTTTACAAAGCATAGACAAGGATGTCTATGCTTTTTTTTATCCCCATTGTATAATCCATTTTTTCATATAAAAACAATTGTTTTTTTAAAAAAAATATTTAAATTTCAATAATTAATAAAACTTTTTAAAAAATATAGGTCTATCAAACAAACTGTGGAGGAGAAATGAAAAAAAATCTGAATCGACGACAATTCTTAAAACAAAGTGTTCAGGCCGGAATGGGAATCGCTGCCGGAAGCACTCTGTTAAATAGTTGTAGTCAGCTCGGTATTCGCGGCGCAGTCCCACCCCCCTATTCAATGAAACCACTGAAGGAAGTCCGCATCGGGTTTATTGGCGCCGGTGGCATGGGCAGTGCGCATATCAGTAATTTAATGAATATCAAAGGCGCCCGGATCGTTGCAGTTTGTGATATAGTGGAAGATAAAGTCAAGCGTGTTCAGGAATGGCACAAAGAAAAAGGAATGCCGGTTCCGGACGGATATAGTCGTGGCGAATATGATTTTAAACGAATGAATGATCGGGATGATCTGGATTTGGTCTATATTGCAACGCCCTGGCGATGGCATGTACCGATGGCGGTAGATGCCATGAAAAAAGGAAAGCACACCGCCATAGAAGTTCCTGCTGCGGTAACTGTCGACGGATCCTGGGAACTTGTCGAGACTTCTGAAGCCACCCAAAAACATTGTAGCATGATGGAAAATTGTAATTACGACCGCGTTGAAATGATGATCCTGAATATGGTCAAAAAAGGATTATTTGGCGAATTGATCCACGCCCAGTGCGGCTATCTGCATGACCTGCGAGCCATATTATATTCCGGTGAAGGTGAAGGACTGTGGCGGCGCAATCATCACTTTACCCGCGATGGCGATTTATATCCGACTCACGGACTTGGCCCGGTAGCGCAATGCATGGATATTAATCGTGGCAATAATTTTAAATATATTGTCTCCATGAGCAGCAAGAGTCGTGGACTTCGTCTTTTTGCCGAAGAACATTTTGGGAAAGATAGTAAGGAAGCCCAGGAAAAAATTAAAACCGGCGATGTCGTGGTCACACTGATCAAAAATTACAATGGTGAAACAATTGTACTGACCCATGACACCACGCTTCCCCGTCCTTACAGTCGTGATATCTATGTCCAGGGAACCAGTGGTTTAATTCGCAAGTACCCGACACCAAAAATTCATTTGGAAGGCAAAAGTCCCCATCACCGTTGGGAAGCAATTGACCCATACATGGAAAAATATGAACATCCACTCTGGATCAAAATGCGGGAAGAGATGGAAGGCGCGGCCGGACATGGCGGCATGGATTACCTGGAAGATTACCGCCTGGTCAATGGTTATCTAAAAGGCGTCGAGCCGGATATGGATGTCTATGATGCGGCTATGCTTAGTGCAATTTCTGAACTGAGTGAAAAATCCATTGCCAAACGGGGAAAACCCATCAGATATCCTGACTTCACCCGCGGTATGTGGCAGAAAAAGAGAAAATTGCATGTAATGGAAGTTTAATTATATATTAAGATTATCAAGGAATCCCGTTTGACACTGGTCAGGCGGGATTTTTAGCAT
>CAYTLS010000014.1:0-11727 GCA_964438745.1 uncultured bacterium | reverse complement strand
AATAGAACCCTTTTGTAAATTTATAATAAGAGATTATCTATCTATTCTTCCATAATATCTTTTTCTTTATTAGCGTACATCTTGTCTAGCTCGCTGATATATTTGTCAGTCATTTTCTGAATATCATCAAGGCCTTTGTGCATATCATCTCCAGAAATATCATTGTCGTTTTCCAATTCTTTCAGCATATCATTTGCATCGCGACGAATATTGCGAACCGATACTTTGCCTTCTTCAATCTGGGTATGTGCATATTTGACTAGTTCCTTACGGCGTTCATCATTGAGTTGTGGTACCGGTAGACGAAGGAGATTTCCCTCAGCCTGTGGGTTAAGTCCGATATCTGCCGCACGAATGGCTTTGTCCACTGCACCTACAGAATTTTTATCAAAAACCTGCACAACCAATAGACGAGGATCAGGTGCTGCTACATTTGCTAACTGATTTAAGGGTGTCTTTGCCCCGTAATAATCGACTTTTATGCCATCAAGTATCGCAGGATTGGCACGTCCCGTACGAATATTACCAAGTTTTGTCTGTTGGGCAGAAATGGTTTTTTTCATTCTACTTTCAGCATCATTTAATACATCTTTAATCATCTTTACCTCCGCTAATTAGCGTCCCTACTTTTTCGCCGGTAAATATCTTTTCGATGGTACCGGGTTTTGTCATATTGCAAATTATTATCGGTATATCATTGTCCTGGCACAGACTAAAAGCTGTGGTGTCCATAACCCGCAATTGTTTTTCGATTGCCGTGGAATAACTTAGCGTGCTAAAAAATTTAGCATCGGGATATTTGACTGGATCTTTATCGTAAACGCCGTCAACTTTGGTACCTTTGACCAGTAAGTCAGCATTGATTTCAGCAGCCCGCAAAGCAGCGCCGGTATCAGTACTGAAAAAAGGTCGTCCGGTTCCGGCACTGAAGATCACGATTTCACCCTGTTTCAAATATTCATCAGCATCGCGAATAATCATCGGTTCAGCGACATCCGGCATATTGATAGCACTCATAACCCGGGCTTTGGCACTTTTACGAACCAATGATTCCTGCACAGCAAGGGCATTGATCACGGTTGCCAGCATTCCCATATAATCTCCCTTGACCCGATCTGTTTTATGATCCCGGGCCGCATTTAAACCACGAAAGATATTGCCGCCGCCAAAAACCAGGGCAATTTCGGAATTAAATTTTTGTAGTGAGATTATTTCGTCTGTTATTTTATCGACCATATTTATGTCGATACCAAAACGATTTTCTCCGGCGAGGACTTCGCCGGAGAATTTTATAAGAACTCTTTTTATTGTATTGTTTTTGGGCATGAAAAATTTATTTTTCTTCACCTAATTCATAACGTGTAAACCGTTGAATATTGATATTTTCACCAATTTTCATGACTGTTTCACTGAGGTAGTCTTTGACGGTTTTTTGCGAATCTTTTACAAAATCCTGTTCCAGCAGACAGTTCTGCGCATAGAATTTTTCGATTCTTCCAACCATTATCTTTTCAACAATATTTTCCGGTTTGCCTTCGTTTTTACCCTGTTCTCTGAATATTTCTTTTTCCTTTTCTACGACAACTTCGGGAATTCCGTCACGATCGACAGCCATCGGATTAGTGGCAGCAATGTGCATACAAATATCATTGACAAAGTTTTTAAAATCTACATTTTTGGAAACAAAATCTGTTTCACAGTTTACTTCGATCAGAACACCGATTTTACTACCGGGGTGAATATAAGCCTGTATCACACCTTCATTTACATCACGGCTTGATTTCTTTTCTGCTTTCGCCATGCCTCTTTTTCTAAGAAGGTCAATCGCTTTTTCAATATCACCGTCAGTTTCGGTGAGGGCTTTTTTACACTCCATCATACCGATTCCGGTTCTATCTCTCAGTTCTTTTACCTGTTTTGCAGAAATGCTCATGAATTGTTCCTCTTTATTTAAAAATTTTTATTATTTATTTGGGACATCGAGCTTGGCTTTTTTGCCTTCAACGATCGCCTGAGCCAGATCATTGATGATCAGTTCAACGGTTTGAACAGAATCATCATTAGCCGGAATTGGATAATCAATGTTATTAGGATTCGCATTGGTATCCACAATACCGATTACCGGAATATTGAGTTTATTGGCTTCTTTTACGGCTGTTTCATTATAAACAACATCCGAAATGACTAATACATCAGGAATTTTTTTCATGCTTTTAATTCCGCGATGCAGCTCAGCCAATTTCAATCTTTCACGCTCAAGTCTTAATTTTTCTTTTTTCGTTAAGCTGTCTGAATAACCGGCTGTTTTCATTTTCTCAAGGCTAGTCAGATGCCTAATACTTTTTTTGATGGTAGAAAAGTTTGTCAGTGTCCCACCCAGCCAACGTTCAACAACATAGAACATTCCTGATTTATCAGCATTTTTTCTGATGATATTAACTGTTTGTCTTTTGGTACCAACAAAAAGAACATCACCGTTTTTGCTAACTACTTTTCTCAGAAATTCACGGGCTTCTTTTAAACATTTCTCAGTTTTATTAAGATCCAGAATATGTATTCCATTTTTCTTCATTAAAACAAAATTCTGCATTTTCGGATTCCACTTACTTGTCAAGTGTCCAAAGTGAGCACCACTCTCTAATAACTGTTTAAAACTTACTTCACTCATATAAAATTATCTCTTCTTTTAATTTTAACGTTTTGAGAACTGGTAACCGCGACGCGCACCGGCCATACCGTATTTCTTTCTTTCTTTTACTCTTGCATCCCTGGTCAATAACCCGGCTGTTTTTAACTTACCGTGTAAGGATTCATCATATTCGAGCAAAGCTCTTGCCAGGGCTAATTTAATCGCACCGGCCTGACCTGTTTGCCCACCGCCATTGGCATTGACTGTGATATCAAATTTATCCATCATTTCAACAATGACCATGGGAGAGACAGCTTCGATATAATGACATTCGCGGTCAAAGAAATTTTTGATATCGCGATTGTTGATTTCAAACTTTCCGGTTCCGGGACGCATTACCAGCCTGGCTACTGATGCTTTTCTACGTCCGACTGTTACAAATTCTTCCTTCATATCAGAATTATCCTTCTACTTTTAATTCTTCCGGTTGCTGTGCCAGATGTGGATGATCAGCGCCAGCATAGACCTTCAATTTTCTCATCATTTTTCGTCCCAGAGAATTTTTCGGCAGCATTCCTTTAATAGACTTTTCTACTACCCGTTCTGGATATTTTTCCATGAGTTCTTTGATACTGGTGAATTTTTCACTCCCAATGTATCCGGAATGGGAAAAATATTTCTTGATCTCTGTTTTTTTACCCGTCAGGCGAACTTTGTCCGCATTGATTACGACTACAAAATCTCTCATGTCTTCATAAGGTGTAAATTCAGCACGCTGCTTACCTCTCAGAACACTTGCTACCTGAGAAGCCAAACGACCAAGCACTACACCGTCAGCATCTACTACATGCCATTTAACTTTTACATCGTTTTTTTTTGGAAAATATGTTTTAAACATTTCTTCTCTCATTTATTATTTTATTATTTTCTACCTACAAAAAAGCAGACAAACTTACTATTGACTTTTTTTATAATCAAGTTTTTTTTTCATTATTTGGCAGTCCGTTTGATAATTCAATGGATACAAATATCTCCTTGAATTTCAAAAACTTAATTTACATACTCCCTGACCAAACAATTTCCTGTTTTAACTTTTCGCATTTTGATTCTTTAAACTCATTAATTCGGTTCTATTTTTTCAACAATTATGTTATATTTCGGACTGTTATAAATAATAAAAAAACAAGTGAGTTAAATGGAATCAAAATTTTTTCAGCAAATCGCCCGGGAACTAAATCTTAATCAGTCACAAGTTGAAAAAACTGTTAATTTAGTGGATGAAGGAAATACTGTGCCTTTCATCGCCAGATATAGAAAAGAAGTTACTAATAAATTAGATGAAGACCAAATACGCGCAATCATTGAAAAGATCGACTTTCTGCGCATCCTTGAAGCTCGTAAAGAAACCATTCTAAAGACCATTGAAGAACAAGGAAAATTAACACCGGAATTAAAACACATCATCCAAAACTGCACCGACGCCCGTAAACTTGAGGATCTCTATCTCCCCTATAAACCCAAAAAACTAACACGCGCTACCATGGCCAGAAATAAAGGTCTTGAACCACTGGCAAATCTTATTCTGCTCCAACAAGAGGTAGAAAAAAATCCACTTGAAATCGCGAAAGAGTACGTTAACCCGGAAAAAGAAGTCAATTCACCCGAAGAAGCCCTGCAGGGTGCTGAAGACATTATCGCGGAAATGATTTCCGACGACGCAGACAATCGCCAATTTATCCGGAATTTTACCTGGAAAAAAGGGTTAGTGGAAACCAGTGTTCGTAAAAAACACGCGGAAGAAGATTCTGTCTATGAAATGTACTACGACTATTCCGAAAAACTGTCCACCCTTCCCTCCCATCGCATCTTAGCTATCAACCGCGGTGAGAACCAAAAAATATTACGCGTCAAGATCAGTGTCGAGACAGATCCCATGATCAATTTTCTGGAACAAAAATATATTACCAATTCAAACTCAGTATTTACAGAAAATTTAAAAAATGCTGTGAGTGATGCCTATTCCCGCTTAATATCCAAAGCCATTGAACGGGAAGTCCGCAGCACATTGACTGATAAAGCCGAAAAAAAAGCGATTCAGGTATTTGCTACAAATTTAAAAAAGCTACTGTTGCAACCTCCTTTGCAAAACCAGATCATTCTGGGCATTGATCCGGCTTATCGGACCGGTTGTAAAGTTGCCGTCATTGATCAGACCGGTAAATATCTTGCCGGCAATACGATTTTTCCTCATCCTCCCCAAAACCGGTATGATGAGGCGAAAGATACACTGGCCAAAATGATCGACAAGCACCAGGTTACCGCTGTTTCCATTGGCAATGGGACCGCTTCACGGGAAACCGAAGCAATGGTCGCAGAACTTATTAGTGAACTGGGAAATCCTGACCTGAAATATATTATAGTGGATGAGGCCGGCGCGTCGGTGTACTCAGCATCAAAAATCGCCAAAGAAGAATTTCCGGAATTGGAAGCCAGCCTGCGGGGTAATATTTCCATCGCCCGGCGGCTGCTGGATCCATTATCAGAATTAGTTAAAATCGACCCCAAATCCATTGGTGTTGGTCAATATCAACACGATGTTAATCAGAAAAAATTAACCGAAACCCTAAATCATGTTGTTGAGGATTGTGTCAATCAGGTTGGTGTCAATCTCAATACGGCCTCACCATCCCTGCTGCAGCATGTATCCGGATTGACCAGCAGAACGGCACAAAATATTGTAAAATATCGAATCGAACATGGTCGTTTCCTCAATCGTGAAAACCTGAAGCATGTGCCTGGAATTGGCCTGTCTTCTTTTCAGCAATCCGCCGGTTTTTTACGCCTGCCAAATTCTGAAAATATTCTGGACAATACTTCGATTCATCCGGAATCCTATGATGCTACAGAAAAATTACTCAAAAAATTCCGAATCAGTGATCTTTCCGTTGGTGGAAAATTATTAAGATTAAAAGCAAAAGAATACAGCCTGACACAACTTGCCGATGAGCTGATGGTCGGAGTTCCTACGCTGGAAGATATTTTACTAAACCTGGAGAAACCGGGCCTCGACCCCAGGGATGAATTGCCTAAGCCGATCTTTAAATCTAATATTGTCAAAATTGAAGATTTGCAGGAAGGCATGACCCTGCAGGGCACCGTCAGAAACGTGGTGGATTTCGGCGCCTTTGTGGACATTGGTTTAAAACAAGCCGGCTTGATCCATGTCAGTGAATTAGCCAATAAATTCATCAAAGACCCTAAAGATATCGTCGCAGTCGGCGATATTGTGAAAGTCCGGATATTATCTATAGATTCTAACCGTGGCCGTATCGGGCTCAGCATGAAAAACATACAATAAGGAGTATACCATATAATGTCAGTAAATAAACCCGTTGTTGCAATTATTGGAAAACCAAATACCGGAAAATCCACCCTTTTCAACCGGCTTTTACAAAAGCAAAAATCAATCGTTCATGATGAAGAGGGCGTCACCCGGGACAGAATCTATGATACAGTATCCTGGGCCGGCCGCCAGTTTATTCTGATCGATACCGGTGGCTTTATCCCTGATAAAGATGATGATATTAATATGGCCGTGAAAGACCATATATTCTATGCTATTGATGAAGCTGATCTGGTCATCTTTTTAGTCGATGGAACCAAGGAACTGACCACGACAGAGTGGGAATTCGCCAGTCATATTCGTAAAATCGATAAAAAGGTTATCCTGGCAGTGAATAAAAGTGACAATGAAATCCGGGAAAAAGAAATATTTAATTATTTTGAACTCGGCCTCGGTGAACCGTTCCCAATTTCCGCTTTAATCGGTCGTCGCACAGGGGATCTGTTGGACCTGATTATACAGAAATTACCCCGGGAAGTTGAGGATACTTTTGATGAACCGGATATTATGAAACTCGCTTTTGTAGGCCGGCCCAATGCAGGCAAATCATCTTTGACCAATTGTCTGTTGGGTAAGGATCAGGCAATTGTCACCGACATTCCCGGCACCACACGGGATTCGGTGGATACAAAAATTAAATATCACGGCGAAGAACTGGTATTGATCGATACTGCCGGACTTCGCAAAAAAGCCAAGGTTAAAGATAATGTGGAATTTTTCAGTGCTGTGCGGTCGAACCGCGCCATTTCTCGATCAAACATCTGTGTCCTGGTCATTGACTCAACACTGGGATTTCAACGTCAGGACGCTAATATCTGCCGCGCTATTATTGAAGCCCGCAAAGGATTGATCATTGTTATGAACAAGTGGGATTTGGTAGAAAAAGAAACCAATACCATGAAAAAAACCATTGATAAAATCATTTATAAAGACAGACAACTGCAATACTATCCGATTATATTTACTTCCGCGATAAACAATCGCCGTGTGTTTGAAATCATTAACACAGCCCGCGAAGTGTATAAAACCTTTCAGAAAAAAATATCCACCAAACTGTTGAACGACCAAATGCTACCTATCATCAAAAAGACACCGCCGCCGGCTAATTACGGAAAATTCATTCAGATCAAATATGTGGCCCAGATTCGAAGCAATCCGCCTCTGATCGCTTTCTATTCCAATTATCCGCAATATTTGACCAAGGAATATAAAAAATTCCTGGAAAACCAGTTGCGGAAACATTTCGAATTTGTCGGCGTACCAGTAGGCGTAACCTTTCGACGCAAATAATGTAACGAAAGCATTTCTGATGATTCATAATTAATAAAAGGATTTTAGATGCGCAGTCCCTTGAAGATTTTCTTAATAATTGTCGTAATAATAACAAACCGGGCATTTTCTGACACTCTAACACAGGAAAAACTTAAAGAAGCACAGACGATTAAAAACAGTTTTACTTCCGAATCGCTGACAAAAGCAACTGCCGGTCGGCCGGGTCATCTTTCACAGGTTTATATTTCCCATAATGGCCATTTTAAACTTCACTATACAACTGATGGTAATGATGCGGTACCCACAGAATCCACAAATCCAGACGGTGTGCCGGACTGGATTTATTACGCCGCCCAATACGCTGAGCGCGCATGGTTTGTTCTAATAGACTCTATCGGGTTTGATATGCCGCCCAGCGATGAAGTGGATGGAGATGAGTTTGATATTTATTTTATAAATCTACATGGCAGTTATTATGCAAACACATACCCTGAAAATCCAGTTACTGAAACAAGCCGGCAATATGATTACACTGCCTACCAGGAAATCGACAATGATTTTGTTGAATCCAATTATTATACAAAAGGGTACGATGCCCTAAAAGTGACTATCGCCCATGAATTTTTTCACGTGGTACACCTGGGATATGGATGGAATACAAATAACTATTTAGACCGAATGTCTCAGGGTGACCGCTTCTTTCTGGAATGGTCTTCTACCTGGTTTGAAGAGTTCTCTTACCCGAAAGTGAATGACTATATCAATTATGCAAAAAGTTATTCTTACTATCCTGATGATAATATTTGGTCTCAAAGTTATTTTTATTCTCATGGTATCTTTATGAAGTTTATGATTGATAACTACTCCACTGACTTTTTAATAAAGAGTTTTAATAAAATTAAAAATGGTGAACGAGCGTTATATGCATTACAATCCACTATTGAAGAGGAGACAGACCGGACATTGGCATCACTTTATAATGAATATTGTCAACGCATGTATTTTACCGGAACACGCTACGATGAGGACCTGGCCGTCAGCAGTGATGCGCAATATTTCCCCTATTTACGGATCAACTGGTCAGACCGCTATGAGTATGATAATTCTCTCAACATTAATAACGATATTCCATCCTTTGCCACACTGCCGATCGATGTCGCTTTTTCTGATGGTCAGCATTTTGGATTGATGACAAAAAATAGTTTTTCCGGTGATTTTGAAGGGAGCTACATCTTTGATGATAATAACCGAATTAGTACCGGATTTTTCGACCTCAATAATGATCAGTATATTGGCAAAAGCTCAGATGGGGACACATTGACTTTATTCATTACCAACAAAAGTGCGAGTAATAGTAAAAATCTTTCGCTGTCCATTGATTTTATAAAACCACCTAATTTGCTGACGGTCAACAAAATGTTTCCAAACCCCGTGGACGCCAATGGGCAACTGACCCTAAATATTACCGGCAGCGAGACCACTGAAAAATTCATCATCAGTTGCTACAACCTGCTCGGCCAGAAATTATTTGCAAAAGAATTCCCGAAATCTAATTCCAATCAATATGTGGTCTCCTTTTCCGAATCTATTAATTACCCACTAGCCAGTGGAATTTATCTGCTGAAGGTCAAGGCCGATGGAAAAGAAAAAATAGAGAAATTTACAATTTTAAAATAATAACCATGATTAACACTAAAACAATATCCAGTGTTATTCTTATCTTATTTTTATTAATCACTTCTAATACTCTTGGAGATCCAACCCGCAATAGTTTCGGTCATTTCAATTCATCTTTATCAAAACCAAATAAAAAACGACCAACTTTGCCATTAACAACCACCTCTCAATCCGGGCGTTTTAAATTTCATTACACTTTGACCGGATATGATGCAATTGATTCCACTTGTACCAATGATCTAAATATTCCCGATTGGATATATGAAGCGGAATTGGCCGCTGAAAAAGGTTATCATATATTAGTGGATTCCTTAAAATTCGCCCCGCCACCAACCGATGGTGATGAGTATGATATTTATTTTTTGAATCTTGGCAGACAATACGGCCAAACCTTTCCTGAAGATCCTGTTACAATGACTGATCGTTCGCATGATTTTACAAGCTATATGGTCATTGAAAATGATTTTAAAGGAAACTTTCAAACCCATGGGATTCAAGCGTTGCAAGTAACTATTGTTCATGAATACTTTCATGCAGTTCAGTTGGGATATGCATTCAACACCAACAATTATCTTCCGAAAATGTATTATGGCGATGCTTTCTTTTTGGAGTGGTCTTCCACCTGGTTTGAAGATTACTGTTATCCGGAAGTGAATGATTATATTGCCTATATTAATAATTTTGTATCTTATATGGATAATCCTATCTGGACATATAGTGGTAACTGGCACTATGGTGTTTCAGGGTTTCTAAAATTCCTTGTAGATAATTACAGCACCAGAATTATTACCAAAACATGGGATAAAATCAAAGACGGGGAGCGTGCCTTTTTTGCATTGAAAGAAACTATAGAAAAGGTATCCGACAGATCTTTTCCGGATACTTATAATGAATACTGTGCAAGACTTTTTTATAGTGGTGCTAATTATGACTTACACCACTCTGTCAGTTCTGATGCCGGACTGATAAAAAAAGTTTATGTGGACTGGGGTGACCGGTATGAGTATGATAATTTTTTAACCATTCAAAGCAGTCTGCCGGTGTTTTCCACCCGACCGATTGAAATCACGTTTTTGACCAAAGACCATTATGGATTAGAGGAAAATAGACAATTTGACGATCGGTTTATTGGCCGATTTGTCTTAAATAACAATCATTCCCCCATCATAAATACTATAGACCTGGATTCAGATCAATATATTGAAAAAAGTAATTTGCAAGATACACTAATATTATTTTTAACAAACCAAAATATTGAAGAATCATCAGAATTGAATCTTCACATTAAGTATATTAAGCCGGAACATCAATTTTTTGTTCATAAATTATTCCCCAATCCAATTGATGCCGGCAATGCTTTAACTGTCCATGTAGCAACCGAAGAAACAACTGAAAAGATAGAGATGATTATTTACAATTTGACCGGCCAAAAGATTCACCAGAAAATTTTTCAGAAAAAACAGGACAATCTATATTCATTATCTCTTCAAAATCATATAAATTATCCCTTAGCCAGCGGAATTTATCTGCTGAAGGTCAGAGCCGATGGAAAGGAAGAGCTGAAGAAGTTCACAATTATTAAGTAAGGTGCAACTAGCCAGCGTCAGCATTTCCTCTGCGTACTCTGAGTTCTCTGCGGTTAAAATTTTATTGAGGATAAGCAACATGTACAAAGAAGTCACCGAAACAACCTCATTCCTGGAAAAGATCAAAAACTCCAAGTTTTATGTCTTTTGTCATCCGGTAAAAAGTGTGGAAGAAGCCGAAACCATCGTGCAAAAATATATTGATGAGCATGGTAAAGCCAATCATGTATGTCGCGCCTATCGCATCCTAACGCCACACGGTGTTATTGCCTACAATACTGATGACGGGGAACCCGGCCGCAGTTCCGGCCCGCCTATTGAAGCGGCCATTGAAGGCCGTGACCTTGTAAACACATTAGTAGTGGTTGTTCGCTATTTCGGAGGCACAAAACTCGGCGTAGGCGGTCTGATCCGCGCTTATGGTGGCTCAGCAGCAAAACTCCTGGACCAAACAAAAACCCACCGGATCATCAAGCATGTGATTATCAAAATCACCACACCACATAAAAACTATTCAGATGTCATGTTTGTGATGGAGCAGATGGATTTAAAATTTGAGCAGGAATATAATGTTAAAGGGGCGATTGTGCGCGTCAAAGTCCCGGAAAAAGAGGCCGATGCCATCGTCTCAAGATTTGATCCTTTTCCCGCTATCGAAGTCGAAATCGAATAAAAAAATTCCTGTGATAAGCCTGGGATTAATGGAATCCTAGAGATTCACAGTGGGCACCTCTCAACCAGATCAAGCTTCCAAGCGCAATGAAGGCATGCTTTAGCTGATTGAAGTACAGTTCCCAATTTGATGGTGTTGGTTCCAAAAATCGTCAAACTTAAATCACAGGAAATTATTTTAAAAAGCATTGTCTCTAGTGTAAAATATAGCTAATATGTTCCATATGGTCAATGGTTAAATTGATTTTTTGTGGCTTTTCTTGGCTGTTTCCCAAATACGATCCAGATCTTCCAGGCTCATGTCCTTAAATTCCAAACATCTGGCCTCCAGATGTTGTTCGATCTGCTGAAACCGCTGAATAAACTTTTTATTGGTTCGTTTCAGAGCTTCTTCCGGATTGGTTTTCAAAAAACGGGAAAGATTGACCACTGAGAACAGCACATCTCCCATTTCATCTTCAATTTCATCAATATCTTTACGGTCTATG
>CAYTLS010000013.1:0-11818 GCA_964438745.1 uncultured bacterium | reverse complement strand
AATAGCCCGGACTTTTTTTATGCTTACAAAAGTGTTTAAATAATCGATGCAATTCCCCTTCTAGTCAAGGCTTTAACCTGCATTATTTATAATTGAAAAAATTAAAATTTTTATGAATTATTCAGGTTAAAATGAGGCATTATTACAAAATTGCTATAATTTGCGGATTAAAAATCCGCAAACCAGAAATAATTTATTTTAATTCCAATCGCTCACTGATATCATTCAGATAGCCATCCAGCCGGTCATTATGTTCAAAAATATTAAAATCATCGGTCTCAATGATCATCACATGTCCTTTTTCCTGTTCCTTTTTTATCCATTTATCATAGGAAACGTTGAGCATATGCAGATATTCGGGGTCAATGGTTTTTTCATAATCCCGGGAACGGTTTCTGATACGCGTGATCAGCGTATCCACACTGGCTTTCAGATAAATGATAAGGTCCGGTTCTTTCAGGTAGTAGGTCATTTCAGTAAAAAGGGAGCAATAATTTTCCCAGTCGGTTTTGTCCATATTGCCCATTTCGTGGAGATTTCTCGCGAAAATTTCCACATCTTCGTAAATAGTCCTATCCTGGATAGCAGAACCGGGTTTTTCAATCATTTCCTTATGGGTTTTAAACCGGTTGGAAAGGAAATAGATCTGTAAATGAAAACTCCAGCGTTTCATATCATGATAGAATTTATTCAGGTAGGGATTATCAATGACAGATTCGTAATAGGCTTTCCAGCCAAAATGATCGGCAATAATATCCGTCATCGTTGTTTTACCGACGCCAATATTGCCGGCCACACCGACGAATACTTCTTTTTTACCCAATAATTTCTCCCTCTGCATGTGATTTAAAAACGTTTGTTATTTTAACCTTTTTCAATTGATTATTCAAATTTTTATTAGAGGTCACCTTCACATAAATAAAATTACCGGAATTGCCCCCCCAATGATCTTTTTTTATTTCCTGCTCGAACAGAACGGTTAAGTTGCGATTTAAAAACCGAGCAATATAATCCTGTTTTAATTGCTCACCCAATTTTCGTAATTCCGCAGACCGCTCTTTCTTTTTTATATCCGGGACCTGGGGCTTCATTTTGGCGGCCTTTGTCCCTTCACGACTGGAATAGCGAAAGACATGCAAATAGGCAAAATTCATTTCTTTAATAAAATCTGCCATTTGTGCAAAATCGTCATCACCTTCACGGGGAAATCCCACAATAGCATCAGCGCCGATACAGCAGTCGGGAATTTCATTGCGAATTCGCTTCACAACGTCAGAAAATTCTTTCAGGTCATATTTCCGGTTCATCAATTTCAGAATTCGATCAGATCCATGCTGCAAGGGAATATGAAAATAATTGCAGAGCCGATCATGATCTTTCATTAAACTGATCATTTTATCCGTAATTAAATTAGGCTCGATGGAACTAAGCCGAAACCTTGTCATGGCAGTATTTTGCAGTAGGATTTCCAGTAATTCCGTAAGATCAGCGCTTTCATCCAGGTAAGTACCGATATTGATACCGGAAAGCACAATCTCTTTATACCCCTTTTGCTCCAGGGCAATTACTTCCTGCAAGACTTCATCTTTTTTACGGGAACGCACCCGGCCGCGCAAATAAGGAATAATACAATAGGAACAAAAATAATTACACCCATCCTGAATTTTTACAAAAGCACGGGTTCGATCGGTTTCAGCAATTGTATCCTGGGAAAAGGTATAATAATCATGGGATTGAACCAGTCGCGGATCATTAACATCTGCCACTTCCGCTTTGTTCTCCCACTCTTCAATATTATCAACGAATTCCACTAACCGGTTCTTTTCAAGATTACCGATAACAACTTTCACATTTGGCAGATTCAGCAGTTCGCTTTTTTTCTCCTGGGCATAGCAGCCGGTCATGATGATTTTCCCATTGGGCGAGGTTTTGTTAGTGGCTGTCACCTCAGCGCGGGTCTTGGCCTCGGCCTGGGTGGTAACAGCACAAGAGTTGATAACCGTCACATCAGCAGACTGATCATTTTCCACCACATTATAGCCGACTTTGGCGAATTCGTGTTTTAAACTGGCCACTTCCGATTGGTTCAACCGGCAGCCCAGCACGCGAAAGGATATTTTTTTAGGTTGTTTACTCATCTATTTTTTGTAATAAAAGCGACAATTGGAATTGTCGCTTGCTTTATTAAAATCTGGAGCGCGAAATTATATTCAGCAGTAAATACTACATAAATGCAGATTATAAATCCGCGCTCCGGTTGAATTTAGCAATTTCGAATATTCGACTGATCACCGATAATGAAACGATTGACGCGCGGACGGCTGACCACCTTTTCCATGCTGACATTTTCACCAAAAATCGAGTCTTCAATACGAACGTCCTGATCTTTAACCGTGCAACCGGCAGACAAAATACTGAATTCCAGTTCAGACTTCTCAATATGACAATTTTTGTCGATAGCTGTATAAGGCCCAATATAACTGTTAACAATTTTTGTATTCCTGCCGATCATCACCGGACCACGAATTTTACTGTTGGTAATCTCAGCGCCTTCTTCGATGATCACACGGCCATTGATCTTAGACTCATTGCAAATGGTGCCTTTGATCTCAGTTTTAATGTTATCCAATACCAGGCGATTCGCTTCCAGCAGATCATCGGGTTTTCCAGTGTCTTTCCACCAGCCGGTAATTTCCGAAAAAGTCACTTTCAGTTTTTTGTCCAGTAAATACTGGTTGGCGTCAGATATTTCCAATTCACCGCGAGCACTGGGTTTAATGGCATTAACCGCCTCAAAAATGTTCTCATCATAAATATAAATCCCGGTGACAGCATATTCTGATTTTGGCTGCTGTGGCTTCTCTTCAATAGCGATAATTTTATCTCCCTGAATTTCCGGAACCCCAAATCGTTCCGGATCAGGAACGCTGGACAGCACCAGGTGACAATTGGATTCGCTCTTTTTAAATTCATCAACAAAGCGCTTGATACCGCCCACAATAATATTATCACCAAGATAAAAAACAAACGGTTCATTATCCAAAAAAGGTTGCGCGATCCGAATACAATCCGCCAGTCCATTGGGCGCTTCCTGGGGAATGTAGGTGATATTCAGTCCCATTGCCGAGCCATCCCCATAAACCCTTTTGACTTCGGTTCCATCTTTATTGGTAATAATACCGACCTCGGTAATGCCGGCTTCCTTGACATATTCCAGCGCGTAATTAAGAATCGGCTTATTCGCAATCGGAATGAGATGTTTATTCTGTGTATGCGTAATCGGTCTCAACCGTGTACCATGCCCACCGGCCGTTATTAATGCTTTCATAAGTCCCTCTTTATTTTATCTCTCCAATCAAATCCATATTTATATTATCAGTAACTTTTACTTTACAAAATTCACCCGGCTGAAGTTCCCGACTGCTATTCACCATGATAAAGCAATCCACTTCCGGCGCGTCCCACTGTGTACGTCCGCGGTAATGGTCATCTTCCCGGCCTTCGATCAAAACATCGATGGTTTCTCCGATTTTAGCGGACGCGAAACCGGTAGCAATATCAAACTGTATTTCCATCACCTCTTCCTGGCGACACTCTTTTACCTCAGCGGGTATATCATCTGTTATGTTAGCGGCAATAGTATCTTCTTCCTCAGAATAGGTAAAAACCCCCAAACGCTCAAAGCGCATTTCCTCGACAAAATCCAGCAACTCACTAAATTCATTTTCGCTTTCAGTAGGAAATCCGGTTATGATTGATGTTCGAATCGCGATGCCCGGCACTTTCTCGCGGATAGTATTTATTATTTGCTTGATATCGCTGCTTTTCCGGCCGCGATTCATTAATTTCAAAATTCTGTCAGATGAATGCTGGACCGGAATATCAATATATTTACAAAGTCCGTCATATCTTTTGAATAAATCCAATAATTTCGGATTCCAAAAATCAGGATTGGTGTACATAATCCGCAACCAGGGAAAGAAAGCCCCTTTCAGGAGTTCCTCTACCAGATCGTACAATTTCAGTTCACCATAGTTATCAGTCCCATAGCGTGTCAGATCCTGAGCTGTAAGTACGACTTCCTTAACCCCCTTCTGCTGTAAGTAGTCGGCTTCCCGCAAAACATCCTCAATTGTCCGGCTCCGTTGCGGCCCACGGATTCCCGGAATCGCGCAGAAAGAACATTGATTATCACATCCTTCAGCAATTTTCAAATAGGCCTGATAGGGTGGCGTGATCAGTTCGCGAATAGTGGCCGGATCCGGCATTGCCATTCGGTCTTTCGTCAGGTACTTCATAATATCGGCCTGGGAATCGATACCGAAAATGGCGTCCACTTCCTGCATTTCATCGGTCAATTCCTGTTTATAGCGCTCAGTCAGGCAACCCATGGCGATTACGATTTTACCATTATCCTCACTTTTCAAATTTACCGCGTCAAAAATCGTTTCAATGGATTCCTCCTTGGCATCTTTGATAAATCCACAGGTATTGATGATGATAACATCCGCGTCTTCAGCCTTTTCCACCGCCCAAAAACCAGCGCGGTCCAAGCCTCCCTTGAGTACCTCTGAATCCACGGTATTTTTGGGACAGCCCAGCGATATGATCGTATAGGTTTTAAATTTATTATTGCGTTTCACAAGATTCCTGTAATTACAAATCGCACATGTTGGCATTATCTAACTTAATAACTCATTAATGAAGGCGTTGGGTTCAAATTCCAGAATATCATCGATTTTTTCTCCCACACCAAGATATTTTATCGGTATATTGAGTTGGTCATTGATAGCCAGAACAGCACCGCCTTTAGCCGTACCATCCAGTTTAGTCAGGATCAATCCGGTGACTCCGACAGCATCCATAAATTTCTGCGCCTGAACAATTCCATTCTGACCAATATTGGCATCGATCACCAGCCAGATTTCGTGAGGCGCGCCGGTCAATGCTTTGTTCGCCACACGTTTTACCTTTTTCAGCTCTTCCATCAGGTTGGATTTGGTGTGCAGACGTCCGGCAGTATCCACCAGTAATATGTCAATATCCTCTTGCTCAGCCTTTTTCACAGCATCAAAAGCAACTGCCGCCGGATCTTTGGAGTCACTGGCGCCTGCAAACTCGACTTCCGCCCGTTTGGCCCAGACTTCCAGTTGCTCAAAGGCGGCGGCGCGAAAAGTATCAGCAGCCGCCATCATCACAGATTTTCCTTCATTTTTATATTTATTGGCTAATTTCCCGATAGTGGTTGTTTTTCCCGTCCCATTAATACCAACAAAAAAAATGACTTTGGGCTTTACATCTTCTTTTTCTGATACCGGTGTATGGTGAATCAAATTTTTCATTTCCTCTTTAAGAATGTCCTGTAATTTGGCAGCTTCGGATTTGTTCACTTTCTGTAATTTATCTATTAATTTTTCTGTCAGATCCACACCCATATCAGCCGTCAGCAATGTTTCTTCGATCTGCTCCAGCACATCCTCATCCACTTTCATAAATTTACGGATCAGTGGCAAGCGTGCTGCAATGCTCTTTTCCGTTTTGGCCAATCCCAGGCTTAACTTTGATTTACCTGACGCCGTTTTTTTTACACCGCCATTACGGATAATGGTGATATAAGAAACGCAGTACTGGATCAGTGAAATGGTCAAAAAGGCAACAGCCGTATATAGGATCGGTTCTTTAATATTGACTGAAAAATACATATCGGAATAGAGGAAGGAAATGATGACAGCCGAGGTAAAAACGATTGATACTTTGCCCATTTTATTGGCCATAGGCGATACTTTGCGGCGATTCAACATATACATGCCGAGAATGGAAATTATAAAATCACGACCAATCAGAAAGACCAGAAACCAGAGGGGAATGATTGTTTCCAACACCATAAATATCATTACACTGAAAATAACAATCTTATCAGCCAACGGGTCCAGCATCTTACCGAGTTCTGTGATCTGATTATTAATTCTTGCCAGCCAGCCATCCAGTAAGTCCGTGAACATGGCCACCAGCATGACGATCAGTGCCAATCCCATCTCCTCAATTTTTAACAGGTAAATAATAGGAAACGCGAGTAATGCTCTGAATATAGAAATCATATTGGATACAGTTACCAGTTTATCCGGTTCTATTGATTCATATTTTTCTCTGACTTTACTTTTCAAAACCTCTCCTTGTTATTTTTTCTGAATTCGTGATTTGACGGAATACTTTTTCCCTGGTCTTCAGTAACTGAAAAAAAATATTCACTCCAATATCACGGCATAATTTACGATTCTTTTCCAAATCATAAAAATTCCCCTGATAAACCAGATTGCCTTTATCAAGCACCCAAAGTTGACGACATATTCTTTTTAAAAATTCATAGTCATGGGTGATAAGCACCAAAGGCCTTTGGGCCTCAGTTAACAGACGGCATAAGGCAGTCCTGGATTTGATATCCAACCCAATAGTCGGTTCGTCCAGTAC
This sequence comes from uncultured bacterium, assembly GCA_964438745.1. GTDB lineage: Bacteria > Fidelibacterota > UBA2242 > UBA2242 > JAFGTP01 > JAFGTP01. The sequence continues at coordinate 5,350 of CAYTLS010000013.1, read as the reverse complement.
AAGAATATCCGGTTTACAGACAAAGGCTAAACTTAAGGCAAATTTTCGTAATTCACCAGCACTGAGCTCATATCCTTCTTTCTTTTTGATTCGGTTATAATCGACTTTGAAATAATCCAGGTATTGACTGATCTGTGCTGCCGGGTCTGTAACGCGTTGATTATTTTTGGCCACCATCATCAGTGTTTTATTGATTGTATTGCCCAGAAAAATATTCTCCGCTTGCTGAGCAGAGTAAAGGATATAAGGCGATGCCGGTGTTAAACGGATATCTCCGGACAGCGGTGTCAGCAGATTGGCAAGCAATTTTCCAACCGTTGTTTTTCCCGATCCCGACAGACCATAAATTCCAAGATTTTGGTGAAAATCATGGTCAGCAGCATCAATTTTCACAGAAAAGTCGGATTGGCCGGAATAGCGGTATATCAGATGATTGATCGTTAGTCGCATGGAGATCGCAACTCCCTTATTTCCGGACTATCTTCAAATTGAGACAAAAAATCAAAATAATCTCCCCAAAACCAGGTGTTTCCCGCTTTTAGTTCCAGCAGTTGATCTGCAAAAAACAACTCATCAATTTCATGAGTTGCCCAAATAATGGTATGGCCTTCAGTTTTCAGTTTTTCAACGCGACGGTAGAATTTCTCGCGCTGCTTGTAATCCAAGAATCCGGTGGGTTCATCAAAGATTAGTAATTGAGGGGCTGAGATCAGCGTCGACGCCAGGGCCAAGCGCTGTTTTTCACCGCCCGATAAATTTCCCGGTGATACTTTTTCTCTCCCCTGAAAGTCATATTCCTGTAAGTAAGTATTGATCATTTTTGCCATTTTAGCTTGACCAACGCCCTGATTTTCGAGATTAAACGCCAGTTCTTTTTCAATGCTCAACTGGATCAACTGATCATCGGGATTTTGGAAAATATAACCAATTTCATGAGTTTCATTGCCAAACACAATTCTTCCGGTATCCGGAATCAGAACACCGGCCAGCAATTTGAGCAGTGTAGTCTTACCGGCTCCATTTTCTCCGATCAGAATCGTGATCGAATTTTCAGGTATTTGAAGATTGATATTCAGGCTGAATTGTGAGCCGTAAGAATATTTTACCTTATCTAGTATCACACTCATTTATTATTTAAGATGTGTTCAACAGTTCTGACAGCCGCTCCTTTATTGCTGAGAATCACCTTTTTTGAAGCAACTGATACAGTATTATATTTTTCTTTATCCTGCAGTAATTCACTCAAAATTTGTTTAAATTCGTACGCATTCGCAACCGAAAACCCGCCACGTTGTTTAACCAGCTGTTGGGCTTCTCGTGAATTATGATAATTAGGGCCGAATATAACCGGAATACCGGCAATCGCCGGTTCCATGACATTGTGTACCGCCTTTTTAAACCCGCCGCCCACAAAGGCAAGATCAGACTGATGATAAAGCTCTGCCAGGAGACCGATTTTATCTATCACTAGCAAACGTCCCGTACAAGCTCCCTCCAATTCTGTGTATCGCTGAATATTAAATCCGGCTGATGCAAACTGCGATTTCACCTGGTTCACATGAAAATCATCGGTTTCATGAGGGGCAATAATCAGATTTACATGAGGATTTTTACGCAATAGGGTCATTAACGGAATAGAAATTACAGCCAGGTCCTGTTCCCATGCACTGCCGACACAGATGACAAAGCCATGCTTAAAAAGTTGAGGTATATTTTTTTTGCTTCTGCTTTCAGCCCGCTGAATCACCTGGTCATAACGCGGATCACCTAATATATATACATTTGTATGTCCGGTCGTTAGTATATCTCCTAATTCCCTTGCGTCTTCAACGGTTACAGCATAAATATTATCTAATGTATTATAGAGTTCCGTAAAATACCCACGCACATAAAACCGCCATTTTTTACTGGTGGAACGGATTCGCGCGGAAATCAGATAGGTAGTAATTCCCATTTTTGCAGATACAGACAGCACGTTTGGCCAGAGTTCATAAGTTACAAAAATAATCTTACCCGGTCGCAGCTGTTTTAAAAATTTTCTGATGGTAGGTCGAAAGTCAAAAGGCAGGTAGATAAATAAATCAACCGCATCTATTCTGTCCGCATTTTCATACCCGCTGGGAGAGGTAAAACTAACAACCGTTAGAATATCCGGTTTTTTTTGCTTAATCCCCTGCACTACCGGTTTCACCTGTTCATACTCACCCAGAGAAGCGGAATGAAACAGGATAAGTTCCCTGTCCGGATAGGTATCGCGTAATTTTTTTATTCTCTGCATTGTTTTGTGTCGGCCCAAAATTCCGGTACGCATCTTATGACTAAAAACCGATAATAGGTAGTAGAGAACAACACCAATGGGAACGACAATAAAATTATATAAAAATTTCCAGAAATATTTCATAGATCTGTATCCATAAAAACTTGATTAAAAGTGTCAAAAATTTCTTCAGGCATTATATCCAGGCAATATTGTTTTTTTCGGTAACATCGGCGGTCCCCTTTTTGCGAACAGGGCCGGCACCAGGTATCCTTTTTTACAACCCGGCTTCCATACTGAACATGTCCGGCACCGGTTTCACGGGAAGTCGGCCCTTCGATGATCAGAGCCGGAGTTCCCAAGGCCTGGGCAGCATAGGTCAGGCCGGTATCATTGCCAATAACAATGCGGGCCTGTTTTAAAATAGCCATTGATTCCATTAGACTGGTCTCACCAATGACCGGAATTATATTTTCGGATTTCAATTCAATGGCATCCAGGTATCGATCCTGTTTTCCTCCCAGCCAGACTACTGGTAAGTTATGAGATTTTATGATCAATTGCGAAAGTTCTTTGAACCGGCTCAAATTATATCGTTTATTTTTCCATGCGGCAATAGGTAAAAGAGCAATAAAATCACCGACAATTCCTTTCTCTTTTAATTTCTTATGAGCCGTTTTTTCCACTGATTCTTTTAGTCGTATATCAGTTTTCCCGCTCTCTACATAAATATTCAGAAGAGTTAGTGTCTTGAGATATTCCGTGATAAGATTGTACGTTTTTGGAAACAAGTTGATCCAAAAATAAAATAATAGAAACCGGCGCAATCTGGGTTTTACAAAATGCGTCTTTTTTGTATTCCATAAAAACGCACTTAATATCCGGCTGCGAATATTATTGTGCATATCTAAAAAATAATCATATTTTTCGGCCTTTAACCGGCGGCAGATGGAAATCCAGCCGCTAAAACCTGTTTTTTCATCGAATTCAATTATTCCGATATTATGGTTATTCGGCTCCACAAGGGGACGGAATTTTTCTTTAATTACAAAATCGATTGTCGCATTGGGATAATGGTCTCGTAATACCGAAAAAATCACTGTGAGATTGACAATATCACCGAGTGAACTTAAACGCATAATCAATATTTTGACAGGTTTTTTAGACAATTTATTTGTTTCTTATAATATTTTGCTGAACAATTGATTGCAACGCACGAAGTGCCTCACAATCATCAAATTTCTTTAATATATCTAAAGCCTTTTGTGAAAAGGACTCTATGGTCTGTTGTGTTTTTTCAAATCCATTATTCTTATGTATCATTTTTTTCAGGTGATGGAAATCATAGGTCTTAAGCGCCTCAATAATATTCTCATTATCATTACCTGTTTGCAAGGCAGCCAGTACCGGATAAGTCAAGATATTTTCCATTAGATCCTGCCCGGTTTTTTTACCGGTTTTCTCTTCATTGCCGATAAAATCCAGCAGATCATCTTTCAGTTGGAAAGCAACACCAAAATGATTTGCAAATTGCTTCATTTGTTGCCGCAAGTTTTCTGATCCCCCGGCAGTCAAAACCCCAATTTCAGCGCAGGCAATGAATAAAGAAGCAGTTTTTTTATGTATAATTTCAAAATAGGCTTCACTGGAATAATTGTCTTTCACCCGCTGGTGTTGTTCCAGAATTTCTCCCAGGCACAAGTCTTCGGCAGCGTGTGCATAGGCCTCTATAATTTTTGTATCTGTCTCACGGGCCAGTAATTTCAAACTTCGGCTTAATAAATAATCTCCGGTCAGAACAGCCAATTTATTGCCGAACTTATGATTAACGGATTTTTCCCCTCGTCGTAATTTAGCCAGATCAATGATATCATCATGGATCAGACTGGCTGTATGCAGAGCTTCCAGTATAGTTGCACATTTTGTCGACAAGTCATTTATACCACCAGCTAATTCCGCTGTCAGGAGCAGGATACGCGGACGAATCTTTTTACCGCGTTGATTTAATAAAAATCCTACAATCTCAGCAACCTTTATTTCGCTATTGCTAAAATAGTCTTCAAACAATTGGTCGGATTTTGCTATTTCCTGGTTCAGCAGTGAATTCAGCTTTTCCATAATATTTTTCTATTCATTTATATTTTCCAATTCCTCTTCATCTTCATTTTTTTTCTGCTATACCGGATATAAAAATGCTTAATTCATAGAGCAAGAGCAACGGAAATCCCATCATCAACATACTGACAGGGTCCGGCGGTGTGATAAAGGCTGCCAGAATAAAAGAAATTGTAACTGCATATTTCCAGTACTTTCGTAAAAATTGTTTTGTTATCAGCCCCATTTTTGTCAGGATAAAAGACAAAATCGGCATCTGAAATATAATGCCTGTCGACAAAACTAATTGAATGACAAATTTTGAATAATATGCCAATGAAAACTGGCGTTTGATTTCAGGATCTCCAATAGACACTAAAAAATCCAGTGCAAAAGGAACTATAATAAAATAAGCGAAAGAAGCGCCCGCCAGAAAAAATAATGTCACAAAGATTACCAGGGCTGGTCCCCACCGCTTTTCACGGGCATAAAGCCCCGGCGCCACAAAGGCCCAAAACTGGTAAGCGATGACCGGTATTGACAGGATCATCCCCATAATAAAGGCGATCTTGAATTTTAGCATGAGCATTTCCTGAACCTTAAGCACCTGAACAAGCATTTTATCAACATTTCTCGAGGGAAGCATGAGTGCATCGACAAAAAAATCAGAAAATATAAAAGATCCGATTGCAAAAACAACAATCGCTATTAATGATTTTATTATCCGCCAGCGAAGTTCTTCCAGGTGGTCCAGAAACCCCATATCATCGCTATGTATATCTTTTTCTTTCTTTTCCATTGACTGTCCCCTGTCAAAATAAACAATGGGTAATCTAAAAAAAATCAGCCAATTTTCTTAAAAGATTTTTTCTTCTCACATATTTATTATTTATATTTTGAAAAGAAAAACAACTGCCGGAGAAATTTAAAAAATGACAGACCGCATATTTAGCCTTGTTTTAGGCTCTGCAATGATTATGATAACCCTTTTAAGTTGTC
>CAYTLS010000012.1:0-12009 GCA_964438745.1 uncultured bacterium | reverse complement strand
TAATCGCTTTTTTAAATCCATCCAGATCTTCTGTTTTCTGGCGGTCATTTAATATATCGATTGCTTCGTAAAAAATTGCTTCTGCAATAGATTTTTTACCCTGTTTCATTATGTGATTGATAAACTTAGCTGCTTCCAAGTCATTATATTTCACATCACCCACAAGCACATTTCCACGAATTTTCTTTTTTCTAGACATGAATCAAAAATCTCCTTAATTACGCTTTTTTCGCGCCATATCTTGAACGACTCTGTTTTCTACCTTCCACTCCGGCTGTATCATAAGTACCTCGAACCACGTGATATCTTACACCTGGTAAATCTTTTACACGACCACCCTCAACCAATACGATTGAATGTTCCTGCAAATTATGTCCTTCACCGGGGATATAAGCATTTACTTCTTTTCCGTTTGATAACCTTACCCTGGCGACTTTACGCAATGCTGAGTTTGGTTTTTTGGGTGTGGTAGTATATACTCTGGTACAAACGCCTCTTTTCTGTGGACAATTGTCAAGAGACTTTGATTTCGATTTTTTAATTAATTTTTTTCTTCCTTTTCTTACTAACTGGTTTATTGTCGGCATAATATCTCCATACTTAAAAGCCCGTAAAAATAATACTTAAAACTTTTTAATGCAATATTTTTATTTTTTTAATGCGTCTAATTCTTCTTTTTTAACTTTTTCCTGTTCTTGGATCTGTTCCCATTCTGCAGTTTCGGAATCAGGTTCTATAACCATGAGATCTTTATGTCGTCTCAAGCCGGTTCCTGCGGGGATCAGTCTTCCCATGATAACATTTTCTTTCAAACCACGCAAGTGATCTGTTTTCGTTGCTGTGGCGGCATCGGTCAGGACACGAGTTGTTTCCTGAAATGATGCGGCAGAGATAAAGGATTCGGTTCCCAAAGAAGCCCGTGTAATTCCTAACAGGATTTCTGTAAACTGGGCCGGTTTGGCCGGTCTGGCCTTGGCCGGAACTTTTCCGTCCTCTTTAAGGATTCTGTTATATTTGGTGAATTCTTCCCTGCTGACAATATCATCCACATCCCAATCGGATTCTCCAACATCGGCTACGACTACATTGACGGAGCTCTTGTCATTTTCTTCCAACAGGACATTTTTGTTAACAATATCATCGGGTAACAGATCGGTATCACCGGGATCAATAATCTTAACTTTCTGCATCATCTGTTTTACGATGATTTCGATATGTTTATCATTGATTGCCACTCCCTGAAGCCGGTAGACTTCCTGGATTTCATTGACAAGGTATTCCTGAACTTTACGCGGATCCTGAACTTTCAGAATATCACGGGGTGAAACCGGTCCTTCACAGAGTCGGTCCCCCGCTCTAACCGTGTCACCTTCATTGACCAGGACGTATCGCCCGTAGGGCATTTTGTATTTCTTTTTGGAACCGTCCGGTGCAATGACGTAAATCTCGCGAATACCCTTTTTGGTATCACCAAACTTAATCGTACCGTCGATATCAGTAATGACGGAAGGATTCTTTGGTTTTCTGGCTTCAAACAGCTCGGCAACTCTTGGCAAACCACCGGTAATATCACTACTTTTTCCAGTTTCTTTAGGCTTTTTCGCCAGTGTATCGCCAGCCTTAACCTCATCTCCATTTTGTACAGAGAGCATTGCGTGCAATGGCAGAATATTACCTTCTAAGACTATTCCTTCACGGTCTTCTTCCAAAACACTATCGATCCGGGGTTGAAGATTTCTATTTTTTGCATCGATAATTGTCGCTGATTTATGACCGGATTCATCGGCTTCGATTTTGTAAGTTTCTTCTTCAAATAAATCTACAAACCGAACTTTGCCGGATGCCATTGCCAGGATGTGATCACTGTAAATATCCCAGCTGAACAGGGAGTCAGCAACGTCCACTTTTTGCCCATCTTTAACAAAGATGTGTGCCCCATATGGCACATTGTAAGTTGAGGTTACACGGTCGTTGTCATCGACAATATTGATCGTTGTATTGCGAGATAGCACAACATTGAAATCTTTGCCCTTGTAGTCAATTTCTTTATAGTTATCAGAAAATTGCACTACGCCGCTGGATTTTGCGATTGTTTCAGATTCTTCAACGATACGGGCCGCTGTTCCACCAAAGTGAAAGGTACGCAATGTCAGCTGAGTACCCGGTTCACCAATAGCTTGCGCAGCCATAATACCAACGGATTCTCCGATGTTAACCAGGTTTCCGGTAGCCAGATTTCGTCCGTAACATTTTGCACAGACCCCAAATTTAGATTCGCAGGTCAATACTGAACGAATACGAACATCTTCAATGCCGGCTTTTTCGATACGAATCGCCTTTTCTTCATTAATTTCCTGTCCGACCTCTACAATAATCTCATCAATTTCCGGATCATAAACATCTTCCTGGGCAGTTCTTCCGAGAATACGGTCAGCGAGGCGTTCAATCACATTTTCTTCTTTTTTCAAGGCTGACACATCAATACCGTTAATAGTTCCACAGTCTTCCTGAAAAATAACGACATCCTGAGAGACATCCACCAATCTTCTGGTTAAATATCCCGCGTCAGCGGTCTTCAGCGCTGTATCTGCCAACCCTTTTCGGGCACCGTGAGTGGAAATAAAGTATTCCAACACAGTCAATCCCTCTTTAAAATTTGAAATAATCGGCGTTTCAATAATTTCGCCCACCTGACCACTCATGGATTTTTGCGGTTTCGCCATCAATCCACGCATGGCAGCCAACTGTTTGATCTGGTCCTGACTACCTCTCGCACCGGAATCCGCCATCATATAAAGTGAGTTAAATCCCTGATTGTGCTTTTCAAAGGTTTTTAACATTTCTTCTGACAAACGGTTTGTGGTGTGTGTCCAGGTATCAATCACCTTATTATAGCGCTCACCTTCTGTGAGAATACCTTTTCGTGCTTTTTGCTGAATGTTATCAATTTTCTCGAAGGATTCTTTGATAATTTCATCTTTGTTCGGTGGTATCAATACATCGCAAAGCGCCATGGAAATACCCGATTTTGTAGCATAGTAAAAACCGAGGTCTTTTAGCCTGTCAAGGAACTTAACCGTTTCAAAGTTACCGGCCTCTGAGTAAACATGGCCGATGATTCCTTTTAGACGTCCTTTGGTCAGCAATTCATTAATATAACCAATTTTATCCGGGAGAATACCATTGAAAAGTGCACGTCCAACGGTGGTATCATGCATTTTTCCGTCAACCCTGATTTTCACTTTGGCGTGAAGTTCAACTTCTCTGACATAATAGGCAAAGATCGCTTCATCAACCGATGAAAAGATCTTTCCTTCGCCCACAGCACCTTCTTTTTTACGGGTGATGTAGTAACAGCCCAGTACCATATCCTGGGAAGGAGTGGCCACCGGTTTTCCGTGTGCCGGGTGCAAAATATTATGAGAAGCGAGTATCAGTATACGACATTCTTCCTGTGCTTCATAAGAGAGGGGAACATGTACAGCCATTTGGTCACCATCGAAGTCAGCATTAAAAGCGCCACAAACAAGTGGATGCAACTGAACCGCTTTTCCTTCAATAAGTTTGGGCTGAAAAGCCTGTATACCCAATCTATGCAGTGTGGGCGCACGGTTTAGCAGTACCGGATGATCTTTTACCACATATTCAAGAACGCGGTAGACTTCCGGGGTTTTACGCTCAACCATAGATTTGGCTGCTTTTGGTGTTTTTGCGATTTCTCTTCTTATGAGTTGAAATATAATATGAGGTTTAAAAAGTTCGATCGCCATTTCTTTTGGCAAACCACATTCATTGAGATTCAGGCTGGGTCCCACTACAATTACGGAACGACCGGAATAATCAACACGTTTACCCAAAAGATTTTGCCGAAACCGTCCTTCTTTACCTTTGAGCATATCACTCAAACTTTTCAGGGGACGCCGGGTACCGCTACGAACTTCTGTTCTTCTTTTACTATTGTCAAAAAGGGAATCAACCGCTTCCTGAAGCATTCTTTTTTCATTGCGTAGAATGACTTCCGGCGCTTTGATTTCCATCAATTGTTTTAATCGGTTGTTGCGAATGATCACCCTGCGATAAAGGTCATTCAAATCACTGGCAGCAAACCTGCCGCCTTCCAGGGGAACCAATGGTCTGAGTTCCGGGGGAATGACCGGCAAAATTGTGACAACCATCCATTCCGGTTTATTATCCGGACCACCGAGTACCGGTAAAAATGATTTCACGATTTTTAGTCTTTTCAGGATCTCGTTTTTAGCGGTTTTGGACTTTTCGGTTTTCAACTGCTTTTTCAGTTCTTTGACTAATTTTTCAACATCCAGTTTTTGCAGTAGTTCACGAATCGCCTCGCCACCGGTTTTTGCGATGAACGAATTTTGTTCGTCATCTTCTTCATCGTCAAAATAATCGGTTTGCGGTCCATATTTTTCATTATTTTCGTAATATTCTTCTTCAGTGATGATGTCTTTATATTTAAATTCCGAGTTACCGGGATTTAATACGACATATTTTTCGTAATATACGATCTCTTCCAATTGTTTGGTTCTAACCCCCAACAGATTATTGATCTTACTGGGAATCGACTTAAGAAACCATATATGAACAACAGGTACAGCCAGGGTAATATGCCCCATTCTTTCACGACGTACCTTTTTGCGGGCCACCTCGACACCACATCGGTCGCAGATGATCCCCTTATATCTTATCCTTTTATATTTACCACAATGACACTCGTAATCTTTTACCGGTCCGAATATTTTTTCACAAAAAAGTCCGTCTTTTTCCGGCTTATAAGACCTGTAATTGATCGTTTCCGGTTTCAGTACTTCACCACGGGACCGTAATAGAATACTTTCCGGTGATGAAAGATGAACCGTAATTCTTTCGAGGTCATCTTTTCTTTGGTTTAAGGATTGTCCTAAATTATTATTCATTAATAAAATTCCTCCGGAATTTTTTAATTAATGTCCATTTCAATACATAATCCCTGCAACTCTTTCAACAATACATTAAAAGATTCAGGTACGCCAAATTCGGTAATATTTTCACCTTTAACAATAGCGTTGTATGCCTTGGAACGACCTTCAACATCATCAGATTTGATTGTTAACATTTCCTGGAGTGTATATGCGGCGCCATAAGCTTCCAGTGCCCATACTTCCATTTCTCCAAGACGCTGTCCGCCGAATTGCGCTTTACCGCCCAAGGGCTGCTGGGTTACCAGCGAGTATGGTCCGGTAGAACGGGAATGCATTTTGTCTTCAATCAAATGATATAATTTCATCATGTAGGTATAGCCAATCGTCACGGCCTGATCAAAAGCTTCACCTGTTTTTCCATCATATAAAGTAGCTTTTCCGGTTTCCGGCAAATTGGCTTTTTTCAATTCAGCCCCTACTTCCTCATGGGTAGCACCGTTAAAAACCGGTGTCTCATAATATTTACCCAATTTATAACCGGCCCAGCCCAACATACATTCGTACAGCTGTCCCAGGTTCATACGGGAAGGTACCCCCAGTGGATTCAAAATGATATCAACAGGGGTTCCATCTTCTTTAAAGGGCATATCTTCTTCCGGTACAATAATGGAGACAACACCTTTATTTCCGTGTCGTCCGGCCATTTTATCTCCAACTGAGATTTTGCGCTTATCAGCGACATAAACCTTGACCAGTTGTAATACGCCAGGCTGAAGTTCATCTCCAACCTTGATTTTATATATATTACGTTCTGTTTCTCTGTCTATATCGGAAGACAAATCAAAATAATTGTTAATAACACTCATGATCTGTTCATTAACATCATCATTTTTTGTCCAGCCTTTTTCAATACTTAAATTATCAAAATTTAACCCGTATAAAATATCCTCGGTAAACTTAGTACCGCGTTTAACAATCGTTTTTGTTTGAGTTAAATCTTTGATCGTGGTGGCTGTCTGACCATTCAGCAGATTAATCAAAATCGCATTTCTTCTTTCACGAAGGGCGCGGTGTTTATCCACAGCCTTGGATCTGATCTTTTCAATCTTACGTTTTTCTTCACTTCTTGTTGACTTACCCTTGCGTTGAAAGAGTTTGGTCTTGATTGCCACACCCTTGGTGCCTGATTCTGCTTTTTTGGAAGCATCTTTCACATCACTGGCTTTTTCTCCAAAAATTGCCCGTAACAATTTTTCTTCCGGTGTCGGTTCTTTTTCACCTTTAGGGGTTACTTTACCAATCAAAATATTGCCGGTGCTGATCTCAGCGCCTTCACGAACAATGCCATGTTCATCAAGATTTTTCGTGGCATCTTCCCCGACATTGGGAATTTCACGGGTTAATTCTTCAACACCCCGTTTTGTATCACGGACTTCCAATTCGAATTCTTTAATATGAACAGAAGTAAAAACATCTTCTTTTACCATCCTGTCACTTAAAATAATCGCATCCTCAAAGTTGTAACCTTCCCAGGGCATATAAGCTACCAGAACATTACGTCCCAGCGCCAATTCACCTTTTTGAGTGGAAGGGCCATCAGCGAGTACACTACCGTTTTTAACTTTATCCCCTGCATTAACAAGCGGTTTTTGGTTAACCGTTGTATCCTGATTGGAGCGTCTGTATTTGGTTAATTCGAATTTAGTCTTGCCTTTATTTTCATCCAATTCAATTTCATTTTTATCAGATGAGCGGACAACTATTGTTTTAGAATCAACTTCTTCAATAACGCCATTTTTATTGGATGTCAGTACGGATCTGGAATCCTGAGCAACCCGTTTTTCCATGCCGGTCGCCACAATCGGAGCTTCCGGACGAAGCAGTGGCACTGATTGCCGCTGCATATTTGAACCCATTAAGGCACGGTTCGCATCATCATGTTCCAGAAAAGGGATCAGTGCTGCAGAAACAGATACCAGCTGTGTTGGCGACACATCCATATAATTGACTTCTTTTGGTTCAACTGTTGGAAATTCACCTTTGATTCTGGCGCGGACATGTTCTGTAACAAACTGCCCTTTATCGTCAATTTTTGCGTTAGCCTGGGCAATTAATTCCCGGTCTTCATCATCGGCAGAAAGATATTCAACATTATCCGTTACAAAGGTCTTGTCTTCTTTCTGTTCAACTTTGCGGTAAGGGGTTTCAATAAATCCTAATTCATTTACATGAGAATAGGTGGCCAGGGAAGAAATCAATCCAATATTCGGACCTTCCGGGGTTTCAATTGGACACAATCTTCCATAATGGGTATAATGTACATCACGAACCTCAAATCCGGCGCGTTCTCTTGTAAGACCACCAGGCCCTAATGCGGAGACTCGACGTTTATGCGTAATTTCAGCCAATGGATTGGTCTGATCATGAAACTGTGATAACTGGTTTGTACCGAAGAAGGTGTTCAGAACGGAGGTGATAATTCTAGAATTAACAAGATTCTGTGGTGTCAGATTTTCTGATTCTCGCAGGTTCATTCTTTCGCGGATAGTTCTGGACATACGGGTCAGCGACAGGTTAAACTGATTTTCCAATTGTTCGCCGATTGTCCGTACACGTCTATTGCCAAGATGATCAATATCATCACTGCCCATATTACCTTTTTTCATTTCAATAATATGATTGATAATTTTGACAAAATCTTCGCGTGTTAGTACCCTGTCATCAACCGGGACATCCATATTGAATTTTTTATTTATTCTGTAACGACCAACTTTACCTAAATCATATTTTTTTGGACTAAAGAACAATCTTTCGACGAATTTTCGGGCCGTATCAAGATTTGGCGGCTCGCCTGTGCGTAGATTGTTGTAGAGAAAATAGAGGGCTGATTCTTCATCGAAGGTTGATCTGTCTTTACGAAAAGTATTAATGAAAACATTTTTTTCAATTTCATTATCGGTAGTAAATATGAGAACTTCTTCTATTTTGTGCTTTTCACATATTTCCAGAATTTTGTCATCAATCGGAGTAATATCTTTAATATCCAGTACTTCTTCGCCGGTTTCCGGATCCACTAAACTTTCGGCAAGGGTTTTACCAAAATATTTTTTCTTACTACCAGAAAGTTTAATTTTTTCACCAATACCAAAAAGTTTCAAAATATCTTCGTTAGTCGGGTAACCGATAGCTCTTAACAGGATTGTTGCTGGGAATTTTCTGCGGCGGTCAATAATTGTGTTCAGAATATCTTTTGAATCAATTACAAAATCAACCCATGAACCACGAAAAGGAATGACACGGCAAGTATATATTTTTTTCCCGTTGGTGTGTTCCCCTTCATCAAAGAAAACACCGGGAGATCGTTGTAACTGAGAAACAATAATTCTTTCAGCGCCATTAATGACAAAAGTACCTTTATCTGTCATTAAAGGTATATTGCCGAAAAATATGTCCTGTTCAATCCCGGCTGTATATTCGCCCTTTTCTCCGCCTTCTTCACTGACGTGCAACACCAGCCTGACTTTTAAAGGAACGGTGTAACTTACACCCCGGTCGATACATTCGCTAATGGAATATCTTTCTTCACCGAGTGTGTAATATTTAAATTCCAATTTATAATTTCCATGGGAATCTTCAATTGGAAAAATGTTATTAAAAGCTGCTTGTAATCCAACATCCTTACGCGCTTGGGGCGGAACTTTCCTCTGCAGGAAATTTTCAAAGGCGTGCGTTTGAATAGCTAAAAGATCGGGCATAACTTCAGAAACACCGATCTTAGCAAAACTTTGGCGTTTGATGTGATTATCTTGAGTGATACCCAAAGATAAATCTCCTTATTTAATATTTACTGCCCTTTTGGAAAAAAAGGGCAGTCTAGTTGTCTATTTAAAGAATGATTTTCTGTACAAAAGAGTAGAAAATTATTTAATTTCTACTGTAGCGCCAGCTTCTTCAAGCTGCTTTTTCAGATCTTCTGCTTCTTCTTTTGGTAGACCTTCTTTTACTGGGTTTGGTGCGTCGTCAACAAGGGCTTTGGCTTCTTTAAGGCCAAGGTTTGTCACAGCTCTTACCACTTTGATAACACCAATTTTCTTAGCGCCAACTTCTTTTAGTACAACGTCAAATTCAGTTTGTTCTTCAGCCTGTTCGCCACCTGCTGCGGGAGCAGCGCCGGCAACGGCTACTGGAGCAGCTGCTTCAACACCGAATTTATCTTCAATTTCTTTAATGAGTTCTGAGATTTCCAGCATATTTGCATTTTCTAAATATTCCAGTACATCTGCTCTTTTGATTTCAGCCATTTTTAATTTTCCTCCATCTGTTCAATATGTGATTTATTTTTTTGTTTTTATGATTCTTTTTTATCTTCTAAGGCTTTTAATATATTCAGAACGTTACGCATTGACGCCTGTAATACATTGGCCATGTTTGTCATCGGCGCGTTCAGTGTTCTGGCGAATTTTGCGATCAGTTCATCTCTTGTCGGCAAGTCTGCAATTGAAGCAACTTTTTCTCTGTCAAACATCTGTCCTTCAAAAATACAGCCGGTTAGTTTGAGTACATCAAGTTTATTATCCCTGATAAAATCTTTCAGTATTTTGGCCGGAACAACAGGATCATCACTTGCAAAGGCAATCGCCATCTGGCCATCCATTAGATTTTCAAAGTTTTCAAACCCGGCTTCTTCTCCGGCAATTTTGGTCAGTGTTTTCTTAACAACTTTGTACTCTACATTGTTTTTAAAAAACTCACCTCTAAGTCTGTTCATCAGTTCGACATCCAGTCCTTTATAATCGGTAAAGTATATCGCCTCTGCTTTTTCAAACTTTTCTTTGGTTTCAGCTACAACTTGTATATTCTGTGGATTTGGCATTATGACTCCTTAATCCTTTTTTTGACTGATGAGATTGAAAGTTTATCGATTTTAATGCCAGGTCCCATCGTAGATGTTAAGCAGACACGTCTAACATAAGCGCCCTTTACAGCATTGGGGCGTTTCTTTTCCAGTTCAGACATCAGCGTGTTAATGTTTTCACCAAGCATCTCTTCGTTAAAAGATTTTTTGCCAACAGGTACATGTACGATACCATGCTTATCAACACGATATTCAACACGACCGGCTTTGATTTCTTTAACAGCTTTGCCAATGTCATTTGTCAGGGTTCCGCTTTTTGGACTAGGCATCATCCCTTTAGGTCCCAAAATACGTCCGAGTTTACCAACTTTTCCCATGGCATCCGGCGTACAAACAACAACATCCATCTCTGACCAACCATCTTCGATTTTTTCAACAAATTCATCCAATCCGACAAAATCCGCTCCGGCTTCTTTTGCTTCATCCACTTTGGATTTTGTCAGCACAAGAACTTTTACTTCTTTGCCAGTACCATTTGGATAGGATACAGTACCGCGAACATTTTGTTCTGCATGTCTCGGGTCAACGCCCAGATTTACATGCATCTCAACTGTTTCATCGAACTTAGCGCTTTCAAAGTCTTTTAAGAGGCTTATCGCTTCGGTTAGTGGATACAGTTTTGTTCTGTCAACTTTGTTTCGATTATTAATATGTCTTTTTGATATTTTCATATATCAACGTCCTTTTATTCTTTGACCAGTAAACCCATACTTCTGGCAGTTCCTTTTATCATTTCCATCGCCGCTTCAACCGTATGAGCATTCAAATCTTCCATTTTAGTTTCTGCGATTTCTTTTACTGCTTCCAAGCTTACTGTACCGACTTTGGTTTTGTTAGGTACACCAGATCCTTTATCCAGATTTGCAGCTTTCTTCAATAAAACAGCAGCAGGTGGTGTCTTTGTAATAAAAGTAAAGGAACGATCCGCAAAAACTGTTATTTCAACCGGAATAATATAACCGATTTTATCTTTAGTTTTTGCATTGAAAGCCTTACAGAACTCCATGATATTCAAACCATGCTGTCCCAGCGCCGGTCCTACCGGTGGTGACGGATTCGCTTTTCCACCCTCTATCTGCAATTTAATTACTGTTAATACTTTTTTTGCCATTATACAACCTATTTTTCCAGTTCAACTTGTAAAAAATCTAATTCTACCGGTGTTGGTCTGCCAAAAATACTGACATTAACTTTGAGTTTCTTTTTATCTTCATTTACATCTTGTACAACACCGCGGAATTCAGCAAAAGGACCATCGACAACTTTTACCGGGTCGCCCAGTTTAAAGGGTACCTTGACCACTTCACGACCGTCCTTTTTCTCGACTTCACCCAGAACCCGTTTAACTTCAGCGGGGCTCAGGGGCACAGGCTCACCTTTTGGACCTGCAAAACTTATAACACCATTGGTATTTTCTATCAAATAACGAGTTTCTTTGGTTACTTCCATTTTGACTAACATATAACCTGGAAAAAAGAGTTTGTTACGTACTTTCTTTTTCCCATCTTTCATTTCCGTAACTCTTTCTGACGGAGCCAATACCTCCGGTATCATTTCGCTTAATCCGGCCAGTTTCGCCTCCATCTGGATGGCTTCCTTGATCTTACGTTCTTTTCCGGATAATATTTTTAATACATACCAATTCATAATAGCCTATAATATAAAATGAATTATCCTGGATAAAATTAAATCAACAACAAATAGAAAAGCCGCCAGCATAAATGATAATGTCAAAACAACCACTGTGGAACCCTTTAGCTCTTCTGTGGAAGGCCATGACACCTTTTTCATTTCAAAAACTACATCTTCCAAAAATTTCTTAATTTTATTAATCATTTATTTCACTTTCTTGCTTGACACTTTTAAAAAGCAGGTGAGGCAGGAATTGAACCCGCAGCCCTCGGTTTTGGAGACCGATGCTCTGCCAATTGAGCTACTCACCTTTTATTGCTATTTATCGTGTTTCTTTATGATTCGTGTGTTTTTTGCACGACGGGCAGTACTTTTTGTACTCTACTCGTTTCGGCTGATTTCGCTTATTCTTATCTGTTGTATAATTTCGGCGTTTACACTCTTCACATGCTAATCTAATTAAATCGCGCATTTATCATTTACCTTTTCTTACTCAACGATTTCAGTTACAACACCAGCACCAACAGTTCTGCCACCTTCGCG
>CAYTLS010000011.1:5401-13334 GCA_964438745.1 uncultured bacterium | reverse complement strand
ATTGCATTGAAGGCATTATACCATTTTGAGGTCAGGTAACGGGAGTCCAGCACAGCATCGAGAAAAGCTTTCGAGACCTTTGATATTTCTTTGTGATCCACTTCTCCGTCGATTTTCAGACCGGGATATTCCTGTTCCGGTACAATACCGTATTTATTCATCATATCAATCACATCGTGACTCTGTCCTCCCTGGGCAAAGGTATTCGCACCATGCATACGCACATATTTACGGGCTTTTTTGGCATAGGCTCCGCGGACGATAAACATTTCTGCCAGGTCAATTTCTTTGCCGGTATTTTTTAGAATCTCCGATTCCAAAAAGGATATCGTCGCGTAGGCCCAACAGGTTCCGGAGCGGCCTTGATCTTTTACCGGAGTGCTTTTTATTTCGTAAATAGATGTAAAATCATAAGTAAAACAGGCAGTCGAGTCCTCTGCAAATAAAAAGTTAATGATTAGAAAAAGTGTTGCCGTAATAAATAAAAATTTAAATTTCATTCTTTCTCCCTCAGGTTTTTAATATTGAAACAAAATATAACAGGAAAAAAAATATATAAAAGTCTTTTTTTTGACATTTTTTTTACTTGTCAAAATAAATAAAATTTAACTTTTTCTTTACTTTATAATAAATAAGGCTTACTTTTCTGATTACAATTTTGAGAAAAAAGGTATGTGTAAAAAAATTATAGTTTATGGAAAAGACTTTAATTGTTTAGAATTATATGGTGAGTTTTTCCATCAGAATGGATTTAACGCTGTAACCATTTCCAATGCAAATAGCTTATTGGAGTATTTTAAGGACAACAATACAGATATGATTGTTTCCGATGCCGATGTTTTATTATATGAAAATGAAAGTGTGCTGGATAAATTAAAAGGTATTGTGGATAAAATTCCGATCCTCTATTTATCGGATAAAGAAAAGGCTGATATTTTAAAAAAGGTGCTGAATATAAAGCACGAGAGGGTAATTGAAAAACCAGTGACTTTTGTTAAACTACTACAGTCCGTTCATCGTGAATTAAAAAATTAGCCGGAATAATTCATAGAAAGATAGACAGGTTAATCCCGATAGTTTGCGATGGAAGATCCGGCCTGTGATGGATCAAATACCTGGCTTTTTACTTAAGCATTGCTTCCAGATTTTTTATGTTTCCATCATTTTTTGCCGGATCTATATTTAACAACCGGCACAGCAATCCATATAAATGAATATTCTCAAAAGCATTATGAGAATAGGCTGTTTTAAAATCCGGACCAAGCGCGTAGAAAATTCCATGCATATCCCGGTTTTTGGGATCATAACCATGGGTACCCCCCAGGTAATCCCTGTCCTGAATATCTGCTTCCCAGTATAAACTCCAGCCACTATCCGCCACGGCTACGATTGGCATTATATTCGAGTGCTTTCCGTAGCTGAAATCAGCAGGGATGGCTGATTTTTTCCAGCATTTGAAATGAGAACCTTGTTGCAGGGCATTGTAAACACGATCAAAATATTCTTTTTTGGGTTCAAACATATGAATTGGATTGCTACCGCTGGTTCTGCTGAGCCATTTCTTGGGGATATAATTATCCAGCAATTCGACCCTCTCTTTACTGATATCCCCCATGCCATGATCTGTTGTTATTATAATATTGATACTATCTTTGATGGCTAATTGGTTGATTCGATGATAAAATATACCAACCAGGCTATCCAGGTATTCGATTTTTTGCAACAGTTTGGGATTATCGGGGCCTAATTCATGTCCCCAACTATCCGGTTGGTGCAAATACCACAGGATCAATCGGGGGCGGCTGTTAATTGGCTTTTTCAGCCATGAAACAAGTGTATCAATACGATCGGCAAAGAGCATGTCATGCTGGTATTTTTTCCAATAGCTGGGATGCATCCCGTTAATGTCGGCTTCGCTGCCAACCCAAAATAAGGTTCCTGCCCTAACGCTCTGTTTCTCGGCAGTGTTCCAGATGGGTTCTCCGCCGTAAAAACTGCCATCCTCTACTTTATTTCTGTCACTTGTCCGATACCATTCCTGCTTGTCATAATTATAGTGATTATTTAAAACGATGCCGTGGTGATCGGGTAAGAGTCCGGTGGCCAAGGTATAATGGTTTGGAAAAGTTTTGCTTGGAAAGGCGGGAATAATTTCTGATTTGACACCATTGTCTGCAAAATAGTCAAGATGGGGTGTCGTGGTGAGGTTGGGATAGTTCCATTGAAAACCATCCATTGACAAAAGAATTAAATAATTTGGGTGGCCGGAACCTAAAAGCAGACACTGTATTAAAATGATAAAGAGACCAATACCATACTTCTTCATTTTACCCTCATTAAAAAAAGCCCCGATTGAAACGGGGCTTTTAGGTTATCGTTATTGATTATTTTTATAATCCGACGCTAATTCCAATGTTGAAGTTTCTGGGTAATCCGAAGAATACCTCTGCATCATCGGCATCATGATCATGATCAAAGGCATTGTACTGACTATTATCAACAGCATCTTGTATATAGGTAGCGTCTAACAGGTTGAAAACATGTGCAAAAACAGAGAATTTTGTGTTTTTAAATGTAATTGGCAGATCATAGGAGGCGTGTAAGTCAACCAATGTATAGGCCGGCGCCATCCAACTCTGTTTTGTGTCGTTGGGATCGGTTCTGCCAAAGGGATCCCATTGTGCATAGTGATTATCGTAATATCTGACAACCAATTGTCCAAAAAGACCTTTCATCGGATAAACGGTACCGGTCAAAGCAAATTGTGTCTGGGGTGCGTCACCAACTTTTAAGTCTTTTACATAATAATCATAGGTGATCTCTTCGCTATCGCCACCATCATAATCTTTGTAGGAGCCGGATACATCGTCCGTTAGGGTCCATTTGCCAATACTGACAGAAGCATCCAGTTCGACCACATCAACTGGTCGGTAGGTTGCTTCAAATTCAACACCCTGATGCAAAGCATCCATTCCGGTTAAGAAAATAATCGCTTCTGTTCCGTCCTGTTCTGTGATACCCAGTGAATTTGCGCGGTCTTTCCAACTGGTATGATATAAACTAAGTTTTGTACTGAATTTATTATCAAGCATTCCCAGCATATTTATGCCCCCTTCAACAGAAAAGAATTTTTCGTTTTCAGGATTTTCTGATTTTGTAGCCAGGTAATCGCTTATAACATTATCAAAAATCGGTACTCTCTCAGCAAAGCCGAAGTTTCCATAAATTTTGACATTTTCCAGTACATTATAACCTGCACCGGCTTTGACCTGCATACCCGAGATATAATCTGATTCCAGGAATACTTCATCACCGGAATCATCTTTTTTAAAATGGTTAGTGTGTGTGTATTTTACCATTGAGTAACCAGCCATACCATAGGCTGAGATTGGTCCGGCATTATAATCGGCTTGGGCAAAGGTACCTAACCAATCGACATTGTTGGTAAAATTATAGGCAATTTTGTCTCCTAAACCCACTTTTTCATTGGGATTGAAGTCATCAGCAGTTTTGACAAAGAATTCTCCGCCTAAAAGATCACGGACTTCACGATAATGTTCAATTTCTGCGGTTCTCCAATCAATACCAACAGTCATTTTTAATTCATCGGAAAAGTCATAGTACAGTTTAGAAATAGCACCGATTGTGTTCTGATTATTGCGGCTGTTCCGCAAAATACCAATAGATTCGCCATCTTCTTTAACAAATTCTTCTTTGTTGATATAATATGAGCCGGCCGCTCCCTGGTTCATTGCGATCGTTTCATTCCAGTTCCATTTCCATGGAGCCGGACCATAATACCATTTATAGTCATCGTCACCGACCTGGCCATTAGCATCCTGCGCATAGACATCGCCATAGGTACCGGTTCCCCCACCTGTACCGCCGGAATAGTAAGCAATTGTGGATAAGCGCAGTTGATCAGAAATATCCAGATACCAGTTCAAATTAACCTGGGGTTTATGATAGAAATTTTCCCTGGAATTTAGAATATCTTCTTCATGCCGGTCAAAGGTCCTGTCACCTACTGCCTGTTGGCCATTATAGGAAGTACTGACGGGAGCATAGTTTTGGTTGAAGTCCCGGCCTTTTTCCTGATAATTTTCAAAGGCTGCTTCGTCGTAAGTGTCCAGATCTTTCGCAAAATCCTGATCATAAACAGCTATGTTTTGTTTATAAAGATTCTGTCCATGTCGTTGCGGGGCGCCAATGGCATAGAGTTCTAATCTATTTTTACTGTTTACTGCCATGGAAGCGCCAAAATAATAGGCCCAGGCATCGGTCCATGTACCGCCATAGTATCCCTCGCCGGTTTTTCTGACGATAGTACCATTGAAAGCATATTTGTCATTAATCAAGCCTGAGTTGGCTGACAAGGTGGATTTAAAAAAGCCATAAGAACCGACTTCTTGTTTGACCTGAAATCCCCTGGCATAAGCTGCGGGATCAGTAATAATATTCATGGTACCACCAACCGATGGTGTAGCCAAGTTAACAGCGCTGAGACCACGTTGCATCTGGATAGAAGATGTCGCATCTCCGACACCGTCCCAATTGGACCAGTATACCCAGCCATTTTCCATATCATTGACCGGAACACCATTTAACATGATCGCCACATTTCGCTGATCAAAACCACGAACATTTACTCTCGCGTCACCGGCACCACCGCCCTGATTGGTTGAATAAACACTGGGTGTTGTATTCAGAATCAATGGGATATCGCGGGAACCGAGACGGTTCGTCATTTCTGTTTTGGCAATATTTGTATATGCCACCGGAGTTTCACGGGATGCTCTGGACGCCATAACTTCCAGAGCGCTCATCTGTAGCGCTTTTCTGCTTAATTCAAAGTTTATTACTTTTTCTGAAGAATTGAGGGATATTTCCTGCTCAATTTTACCATATCCCATAAAAGAAACCATAATTCTGTAGGTTCCATAGGGTACATTTTCAATTAAATAGCGACCGGTCATATCCGATGCGGCACCGTAAATTGTTCCGACCAAAATAACATTGGCACCTTGAACATTCTGTCCGGTTTCTTCATCTGTAATCCTGCCCTTGATATTTCCGCTTTGAGCAAAAATAATACAGGGAATTAACATGATGATCATTACAATAATTTTAAATGATTTCATCCATACCTCCTTTTGTTTTGATTAACAATACACGTTTATTTACTGCAAAAATATACAATATTTTTCTACCATATTAGTTAATACTGATTGAAGATTTTGTTAATTTTAAGTTAAGAAATGTTACATGAACCCATGATTGTATCGGGTCAGGATAAAAACACAACTTGTTGGTGATGTGGTGATGTTTTTGTACCATATATGGGATTTTAGTGTATTTGTATCATAAAAGCAAGATTAAGTTCGATATATTTGTAAATAATTAATTGTACAAAAATTATACATTTTTTCTAAATAATTTTAAATAAGTGCCGAATAATAGGTTAAGAACCAGTATTTTGATATATAAAGGATTCTGAAAGAGATTATGAAGCAAATAAGTGAAAAACAAATTAAAGATTTAATGAGCCATCTTGATTCCATGACAAAGCTGGTGGATGACCTTCCGGCTATTCCAAATCAGGACAAGATCGAAAATAGTGGGGTATCAATACCCGGTATAATACTCAAACTAATGAAGTATAATGATCAGTATGAAGTATTAAAGTCTCAGGGTAGTATCCGAAAATATTTTGGTATTAAGGATAGATTTACTTTTGACCATTTTTCTGAAATAATTGATGAAAATTATTATGGTCTGTTTTTAAAGAATCTATCAGTCGCAATTTCCAATCAAACTGAGGTTCGCACTGATTACCGTTTTGTTATTCAGGACTCTTCCTATAGGTGGTATGAGATCATTATGTTGCCGATAGAGGAAGAGAAAAATACCATAAATCTTGTTATTTTGGAAAATACCGCCCGCAAAGAACTGGAAGAACGGGAGCGTGTTATGAGTGAAATGGATAAATCCGCTTCCCTGAAATCTCTGGTTTCCTGTATTGCTCATGAGATCAATAATCCCAATCATAATATTATGCAAAACATCTCTCTTCTGGAAAATGGATGGGAAGATATCATTGCTGTGCTGGATGAATATGCTTCAGAAAAAGGGGATTTTAAAATTAAAAATGTCCAATATTCCAAAATTCGTAAATATCTAACTCAATTGCTGGGCAAAATCTTAAACAGCAGCCGCCAGATTAAGGATATCATTGATGATTTACGGCGCTTTTCACAAAAATCTCAAAATCTCATGAGCGACGAGATCAATTTGAACTACCTGGTGGAAAAAACAGTGGACCTGATCAGACAGGAGATTCATAACGCCACAGAAAACTTCAAAGTAATGTATTCTACGGAAATGGTGCCGGTGTTGGGTAATTACAACCAACTGCAGCAGGTTTTGCTTAATCTGGTACATAACAGTATCGAAGGATTGGAAAATCACAGTCAGGAAATTAAGATTTTTACCTTTTTCAACCAGGAAGAAAAATATGTCGGCGTGGGTGTTTCGGACCAGGGGCGAGGTATAGATCGGGAAAATTTGAAACATATTTTCGAACACTTTTATAACATACGGTTGGGTAAAAGTGGCGGCGGATTGGGCTTGCCGATATCAAAGGAAATAATCGACTTACACAATGGCAAAATTAAAATTAATTCAATAAAAGGGAATGGAACAACGGTGTTGTTTCAATTACCGGTAAATGTCAGGAGAAATATATAATGGGAACTTCTTTATATCCAAGTGCACCAGTACTGATCGCAGATGACGTTCTGGATATTGTCATGACGACGGAAACAGTACTGCAATTCAATAATATTACCAACACTATAACCACAACCGATAGCCGGGAGGTTATGGGGATTCTGGAGGATACACCGGTTTCAGCGATTATCCTTGACCTTATCATGCCGAATATTTCCGGTAAAGAGTTGTTGAAAAAAATATCCTTGAAGTATCCCGAAATTCCTGTGGTCATTGTGACCGGAATGAATGATATGGAAAGCGCCGTGGAATGCATAAAAATGGGCGCTTATGATTATTTGGTAAAACCGGTTGAGAATACCCGCCTGGTCAATGTCGTTGAAAGAGCTGTCCGGCTGTCGGATATGTCTAAAGAAATTTCCTTTTATAATCAGGAAGAAGGGAAGGAAGATCTGGATAATCCGGATAATTTCCAGCACATCATCACAAAAAATAAGGATATGCTCTCTATTTTTTCCTATTCTGAAGCCATTGCGCCTTCTAATCAACCGGTTTTAATAACCGGTGAGAGTGGTACCGGAAAAGGAGAAATAGCCAAAGCAATCCATAGCTGCGGGACCCGCAAGGGGCCAATGGTATCGGTGGCCATAGCCGGTCTGGATGATACGATGTTTTCTGATACTCTGTTTGGTCATAAAAAGGGTGCTTTTACCGGTGCGTTGAATGACCGTGAAGGTCTGGTTAAAAAAGCCGATGGGGGAACCCTCTTTTTGGATGAAATCGGAGATTTGGAATTTCAAAGTCAGGTCAAATTGCTGCAATTGATTCAGGAACGTGAATATTTACCCCTGGGAACCGATAACCCGGAAAAGGCCAATGTCCGGATTATATGTGCCACGAATATTAATATCCGTAAATCGGAAAAATTCCGAAAAGATTTATACCACCGTCTGAATACTCATCATATTCATCTCACACCACTGAAAGAGCGAAAAGAAGATATTCCCCTGCTATTAAATCATTTCCTGAAGCAGGCGGCTGATGAAATGAATAAAAAAGTGCCCAATTATCCCGAGGAATTGATCAGCCTGCTGCAGAATTATGATTTTCCCGGCAATATTCGAGAATTACGGGCGATCATCTATGATGCAATGGCTGAGCACAAAACCAACTTCAGGCCCACCTTGGAGACCGCCCGAAATGG
>CAYTLS010000011.1:0-5391 GCA_964438745.1 uncultured bacterium | reverse complement strand
CAGTATGAAAAGTTTCCTCAAGAAGATTGGCGCCGGCCAGGATTATTCAACCACGGAATTAAAAAATCAAAAGGTAGATCTCTCGCAGTGGGAAATTCTACCCAAAATGGAAGATCTGAAAGCGCTTTTGGTTGAAGAGGCTCATCGACGGACAAATGGCAATCAGTCCCTGGCGGCGAAGTTGATCAATGTCAGTCGGTCTACTTTTATTAAATATCTCAAACAATAGAGCAACAGTCATTTCCAAAAAAATAAGAAAGCAGCGCTATCACAGCCTGCTTTTTTTTTGGACAAGATTTCTAATCCCCTGTATCAAAAACATACAATGTGATAATATTACACATTGATCGGACTTATTCCTTAGCACATTTTTACAATTGGTTTAACAGGTTTTATATGAGGAGATTGTGGCGTTGTAGTGATATTCTGACACTATATCCCAGGATAATTTGTATATTTTTGGACATGGAGAATGGGTGTCCTAAATTAATCTTAAAATAATGTTTATAGTACATTTAACCTGATGGCATGTATCTTGAAACAGGAATAGGTGGAAATTAGATAAATAAGGAAATAAGATATTATGAAAAATATGATTATAGCTTCAAAAGATTCTCTTTTTTTGGTTAACAACAGCATGTTTTTTAAGCGCTTTGGCTACAAAGTGTCCCATGCGAATGATTACATCCATGCGCTCAATAATATCAAAACATTATGCGCTACCAATGAGAAAATTGATATTATGATTGTCAAAATCAGATCCTTTAGTGATGACGATAGCTATCAATTAGAAAAAATTTTAGCAATTGACAGCCAAATTAAAATAATCATAGTATCCAATACAAATTTTCCGGATAATGAAAATCTTAAATTTATCGATTATTATTCATCGCCGATGGAAATTGTCGAGAATTTAAATAAACAAAAAGAATCAATTTCTTCATACTCCTCCTTTTAAAGTTAACAGGCCGGTTATTATTACCGGCCTGTTGCTTTTTAATCATTCGAAAGTTTGAAAAAATCCTTGAAGATGTAGCCCGCGATACCAGGATTTTCTTTTAATCTGCGCATACTGTAAGGATACCAATCTTTGCCAAAGGGAACATAATATCTGACACGGTGGCCCTTGCTAACCAGCCGGTTCAGGGTCTTTTTGACAGGCACTCCGAGCAAGGCTTGAAATTCATAGTTATCCCTGGGAATTTTATTATCCTTAATGTACTGTTCGCACCGCTCGATTAAATCCAAATCATGGGTGGCAATACCGACATAAGTCTCATTCTCCAGGCAATATTTCACAAGACTGAAAAAATTGTCATTGATTTTTTGATGATCCTGAAAACTGATATCAGCAGGTTCTTTATAAATGCCTTTGCAAATTCTCAGATTGGTCTCTGCTTCAGCAATTAAGTGCTGTACATCTTTCAATGACCGAAAAAGATAGGCCTGGATAACTGTACCACAATTGGGATAGATTTGTCGTAAGCGACGATAAAAACCGAGGGTTTGATCAGTCCATGGAGAATCTTCCATATCAATTCTTAAAAAGACCTGTTTTTCTTGTGCTTTTACCATAATCGTCTCAAAATTTTTCCAGGCCTGTTCTTCATCTATTGTGAGCCCCAACTGACTTAATTTTACCGAAATGCCGGAGTCCAGTTCCTCTTTTCTGATTGTTTCAATTAACTCCAGGTAGGATTTCACCGGCTTTTGTGCGGCCTCAATATCGGGGATATTTTCACCCAGAACATCGGTTGTGGTGAGGAATTTTTTTTCGTTCAGTTTTTTTATTTCCTGAACCGCCTGTTGCAAGGTGGTACCGGCAATATATTTTTTCGCTACCATGCCGACCATAAACTTTGGCATTAGCGGTACTGTTTTGCTTAAAAAATTATTAAACCATTTCATAGATTCCTCCTGTTTTATGAATAGTTATCTTTTAAAAATAATATACATATAATCTTGGAAATAAAAGTATTAATTATAGAAATTGAAAAGAACAGGCTAATGGACTATATTTTTAATTAATATACCAACATTAAAAAAATAAGGAACGATAGCGTATTATGGAAGAGTATTGCAAGGTGAACGGATACCCGGTTTATAAGGATGAAAAATATCTTGATATGTTGGTTGGTGAGTCTTATCGGACCAGTTTTTACATGATTGGAGATAAAATCCTTTTTATGAAAACAGAAGGCGATATGAGTACCTCGAATCTGACCGCTATTTTGAAAAAACGGGATGCCTTTCTTGATCAGTTTTTTCGCACCCGTAAAGTTAATCCGCAAAATCAAAAAGTGGTTGAAATAAGAGATCTGTCGGGCACCTGCGGTCGTCCGGATCATCATAATAAAAATGTTCAGACGGAATTCATTCTATCCTCTAATAATCGCCTGCTCGCCTTTATTATGATTGGTATTCCCAAAGTTTCAGAAATTATCTATAAGGTGGGGCTAAATTTTATTGGGTCACCCATACCAATTGAAATATATAAAAACGATACTATCGCAATCAAAAAAGCCTTGACCTATGTTGAGTCCGAAAACGGTCTATCAGTTCCTGATCAAAAAAATTGGGAATATAGTGGCGATAATTTCCGGATCAATATTTCCGTGCTGAAAAAAACAATTTTACTTATAAAAGGTAATGGCTTCTTGTCCAATTCCTATTTGTCCGGCCTTAAAAAAGTAATCCGTGAAGTCTACCAATATGGCGATTTTGATAAGCAAAATTACTATCGGATTATTGATTACTCTAATATTACCGGCAGCACGCTGAAAGGACGAATCGGGTATATAAAAATCTGGAACAAAATTTTTAAGGAGTTTGATGCACAGCCAGTTAGATCTTTTATTTGTGGTGCTAATCAGTTAGTAAAAACATCGATTAAATTATCCAGCACTTTCCTGAATATGGATATTGTCTATGTGGAGAATGTGGCCGTGGCACTGAAGCAAATCAAACATAAGGGGCGAATTGTCAGCGATCAAGACAATGAAGTTGTAATTAAAAGAAATGAAATTAACAAGTTGATTGCTTTTATTGGAAATATTGGGTGGGAGATGCAGGATCTTGGATTGGAAGAAAGACAGATTGAAAGTTTCAACAATCCCCTGGATGAGGTGATTGATGCGATTAAAGTTCTTTCCGGCGATGTCAAAAGTCTGGTAAATAATGAAAAGAAAATAAAATCAGAACTGGAAAAGCAAAATCAACAATTACGTTTGGCCAAATTGGAAGCCCAAAAAGCCAATCTTGCAAAATCGCGTTTTTTGGATACAATGAGTCATGAATTGCGAACTCCTATGAACAGTATGGTCGGATTTTTGGATTTGGCGCTGGACACAGAAGTGACTGAAGAACAAAGAGAATATCTACAAAATATCAAGACTTCCACCTATTCACTATTGGAAAAAATAAAGGATATTTTGGCTTACACTGGTCTTGAGGATAATAACCCAAAAACCAATAAAGACTACATTCTGATTCGCGACTACCTGAGCCAGCTGCAAAGTAAAACCAAAAGCCAATTGAAAAATGACCTGGATGTACTGCTGGATATTGATCATACAATACCGGAATTGCTGGAATTGGACCCTGTGATCCTTGATAATGTTTTCAAGATTTTGATTAATAACGCTATAAAATTCACTGAGGACGGATATATTAGAATTTTCGTTAAAATGGTTGATTTTAGTTCGGATATACAAAAAGTAATTGTACAGTTCGGAGTTGAAGATACCGGCATCGGCATTCCGGAAGACAAGCAGGCGATGATTTTTGAAACCTTTACACAAGTGGATTCTAAAATTTCCAGAAATTATGAGGGCAGTGGCCTGGGATTGGCGATATTTAAGAAATTGATTACCGGTATTGATGGCTATGTCAATATTGAAAATAATGACCAAAAAGGCTGCAGATTCACTTTCACTCTGGATGTTAATTATCATTGATTTTTGAAGTGATTATAAACTCTCTCATTGATAAAAAATCTTATTTGTGATATATTCTGATGAAAAATTAATTTTTTGTAGGAACAAAGCGATTAATAAAACAATTATTAAGAGGCACATGCTAAAGAGCATTAGCCCAAACCGGAGGAGATCATGAGAGAGAAAATGATAGAACGCTTTTTTAGATATATTAAAGTTGACACACAGTCAAAAGAGGGCGTTGAAGATATTTTCCCCAGTACGGAAAAGCAAAAAGAACTATTAAAAATCCTTAAAGATGAAATAATTGAAATGGGCTTGGAAGAGGTAGTAATGGATGACCATGGATATGTTTTTGGTACTTATCCGGCCAACTTACCATCCGACGAAGCGGAAAAAATCCCGACTATCGGATTGCTGGCCCATGTGGATACATCACCTGATGTCAGTGGAAAAGATGTAAAACCGGTGATCCATAAAAATTACCAGGGCGGAGATATTGTGCTGCCGGGTGATCAATCTGTAATTATCAAAGAAGACCGACATCTGCGATTTCACAAGGGCGACGATATCATCACCAGTGACGGCAGAACGCTTTTGGGTGCGGATAATAAAGCCGGTATTACTGAAATTTTAACAGCTATTGATTACCTGAAAGAACACCCGGAAATCAAACACGGGACAATACGTGTTGGTTTCACTCCTGATGAAGAGGTTGGGAATGGCACCAAATATTTCGATGTTAAAAAATTTAATGCTGATTATGCCTATACTGTTGACGGAGAGCAGGTTGGTGAAATTGAAGATGAAACTTTTAATGCAGCGATGGGTCTTTTTACCGCCAATGGCGTAAATGTCCATCCCGGTTATGCCAAAAATAAATTGGTTAGCGCGATTCGTATAATTGCAGATGTTGTAAAGGAACTGGAAAATGATCCCGCTCCGGAAACTACAGAAAAACGGGAAGGCTACCTGCATCCATTTTCTATTGAAGGGGGAACTGAAAAAGCTACTCTAAAAGTCTTGATCCGTGATTTTGAAAAATCAGGTATGAAAGATCGAAAATCACGTCTGAAAGATATTCAACAAAAAGTAGATGCCAAATATCCTGTGGGTATACTGGAATTGAAAATAGTTGATCAGTATGAAAATATGAAAGTTGTTTTGGACAAAGAACCCAAAACCGTTGAGAATGCGCTGGAAGCTGTAAAACGAACCGGATTGGAACCGATCAAAATGAATATTCGTGGTGGAACCGATGGCGCGCGCCTCTGTTTTATGGGGCTTCCAACGCCAAACATTTTTACCGGTGGCCATAACTTTCATGCAAAGGAAGAATGGATCGCAGTACAGGGAATGGAAAAAGCTGTGGAAACCCTTGTTAAACTGGTACAAATCTGGGCTGAATAAAATATTTGGCAGGCCGTTAGAGTGGGTTGCCTGCCGGTTATAAAAC
>CAYTLS010000010.1:0-13371 GCA_964438745.1 uncultured bacterium | reverse complement strand
CATAAGCAGCACTCCTTTGTGTAATTTTTCTGAAATCATTATTTTATTTTTTTTGTCAATATCCTGAGATTCACTGGCAACTGTTTTTTTCTTGTCTTCAATAGCTGCTAATTTTTGTTGAATTTGCTCTAATTCAGAGCTGATATCCCGTAATTCCCTCTTTTTATCATCGGATAATTTGTCTACACGCTCAAAAAGAAGTTTCAGAAATCGTTCTTTTTTGGACAACAATTCATATTTCGCAAAAAGATCATCTTCTTCTTTAACCAGTTGATTTAGCGCATTTTCCTGCTCAGGATCACGATTCAGACCGATTCCCAGTTGAGTGGAAATATTTTTGATGGATCCCGCTTCCTTAGCATTGATACCTTTTTCACCAAATACTTTACCACCGCGGATGAGGCCTTCATTCTCATCCACCAGCACCATACCGGCCGCGTAAACATTGCCATTGATAATGTAATGGTCAGCGATTACATTATGATTGGCTTTGACCTCTGCATCCTGGATAAAGCCGCATTCTATATTGTTTCCAGCGACGATTTTTGCGCGTCCTTTACCCAACACACCCATCTTGATACTGACGTCACCTTTTTTGGACCGAATATCAGCGGCTTCCACATCTCCCTTGATTATAATGCTATCGGTGGCTTCCACTCTGAATCCTGAGCGAACATCTCCATCGATAACAACTTTGCCATCATACTTAATATTTCCCGTGTTATAAGATACATCTCCGCTGATATGCAGCATGTTAGAAATATCGACTTTGCCATCCTGAAAATTTAGATATCCTGATTTTGTCGCATATAATGTTAAGCCATCTTCACTGACACTGACATTATCCCCTTCAGGAAGTTCAACATGTTTTTCACCACTCGGCAATTGTTCGCCGGTAACTGTTTTCCCCGGTCTACCGGAATTGGCCGGTAGTTTAGAGACAATTTGTTCCCCCTGCTTAACTTCACAGAAAGTTTTGGCTTGTTTAAAATTAGCCAGTCCGGCTTCGTCAATTGGGACTTTGTCGTCGCCGACATCTTCACCCAGATGCCAAACCAGTTGACCATCTTCACCTTTTATCGGGCTGCGGCCACTGGCGATTTTCCGTTTCCGGACAATAGTTTTCTCGTCAATAATTTTTTTTATTTGTGACCGGTCAATCCCAAATTTAATTCCCGCAGTTTTCAGGTAGTCCAGCAATTCCTGCTCAGTTGGATAATTATTGGCTTTAGCATTAATCGTCAAATAAGCGGACAACTTGTCTGAACTAATTGTTATTTTTAAATCATTTTTATTCATAATTAACCATTATCAGGTCTTTAATAATCAAAGCGAATTTCTGTTGACTTTCCACATTGGCAGTAATGGATCACGCCAACCACTTCATCATTTTCAATTATGGGCTCTATTTCATCTTTTTTAGCGTTTTTGTCTACCTTTTTATCATACTGAAACTGCTCTCCACCGACAGATATAGATGACGATATTGCAACAGTTTTTTCCTTAATGACATTTTTGATGGTGAATCTCCTTCCCTCAAGAGGTATTTTTGTTTTATCTAAGTTTTTATATATGGATTTATTTGTCATATAAAATCAGTCAAATAATGCATCAATGTCATCCTGCGAGAAATTCTGGTCCTCACGAATAACATCCTGAGTTTCATTATCAAACATTTCTTTATCTTTTTTAGTTTTTTCGGGGTCCGCCCCAAGGTGAAGTTCATGCATAATTCTTTCACCAACCTTTGTCTTTACTTTGATCAGTTCAGAATTCTTGGACAGGTCTGTAAACTTGTTATTAATGGCTTGCAATATTCGATTTGCATGCTCGAGTTTTTGGGAAGTAATATCCTGAAACTGTAAAGCAAAGGTGATATCCATAGCATCATTCTTCATGTTTTCAACAATTTTTTTAGTATCTTCAGGAACCTTTGTTGCCACTTGTTCCAGGCCATTATTAATAGACTCCAGTTTATCCATAATTTCGTGAGTCGCCATTTCAGTGGCCTCAGTAACATCACTCAATCGTTGAGCAGCATCGGGAATTTTACCGGATGACTCGGTAAAGGACTGTTGAATTTCAGACATTAACGGCATAACGTCCTGTATAAATTTAAAAAGATCACCCAGGAAAGGTATAACCTCATCACCAATTCTTAAAAAATCTTGCATTTCGGCAATTTTTTGAAATATTTCGCCAACCGGTTTTTCATTGCTCATTGTTATCTCCTATCCATTATTTTGCCAGGGCTTTTTGTATTTTCCCCTTTAATACATCAGGTGTAAAAGGTTTTACCACATATCCTGCCACTCCAAGTTTGACAGCGGTAATCACATCTTCTTTCATTCCTCTGGTAGTAATCATAATAATCGGAATATCTTTATAATTATCATTACCCTTTAATTCCTCAACGAATTGTTTTCCATTCATTTCAGGCATATTCCAATCGGACAGAATCAGACCAATATCCTCTCCTTCCATTTTATTCAAAGCGTCCAGACCATTCTCAGCTTCAATCATCTCTGAGAATCCAATCTTTTGCAGAGAATTTTTTATAATCCTACGCATGGTTGGAGAATCATCTACAAAGAGCACTTTATTATCTATCATCTTATTGGCTCCCCTTTCATATTTGTATTATTTCTACCATTTCAGAAATAGAATTAACCTGACCTTCTATTTCATTCAAAAAATCTTTATAACTTTTTTTATTTAAATCACTTACACTTTTCTGCAAAACCGCCCAGGAAGACGGTTCAGGCAAATTATCAATGTCAAAATCCGTTCCAAATGACAATCCACTTAGATTGCAAACATGATCCGCAACCTCTAATACGGCCAGGATTAGTTTATTCTCATCCTGGGCCTGCTCAACACGATGATGATTTTCGACAATATCGGTCAGGATCGTGGACATTTTCCATTTTTCCGCCAACATTTTACCGACATCACAATGGGTAATATTTAGCTGGTCATTTTCAATTTCAAAAAAAGATCGTTTTTCTTTTTTAACCTGCTGATATATGATACTGTATTTCTCCGGCTCAAGAATATTTAAAATTAATTTACCAACATCATGTAATAGCCCGACTGTGTAGGGATTTTCCTGTGTAATTATGCCGTAATCCTCAACCAGTAACTCTGTCACAAAACCAACAGCAACACAATGCTCCCAGAATTTTTCCCACGCCATATCACTGCTTTGATTATCAAATTTTTTGAGTACCGAAAAACTGATGGCAATATTGCTTAATTGCCGCATGCCGATCAGGACCAGGGCATGACGCAGAGATTTAACCGGCTTTTTCATCCCGTAGTAGGCGGAATTGGCAACTTTGAGGACTTTCATCGCTAAAGGCGGATCTTTTTCGATCACCTGCTGAATCTGACTGACAGAATAATCATCATTGCGCATGATTCGCATAATTTCTGTGGCAATAACTGGTAAGGTGGGTAGATTTTGTAAATTATTTAATTTTTTCTGGTAAAGTTCAATAACATTTGCTGACATTATATTCCCTGATTTTTAAAGACTTTCCCTTAACTGTCAAATGATATGCCATACTATTACTGATAAAGTGTAATTCGAATGAAGAGCCTAAAGAGATAACAAAAGTAAATTTCTTTTGGTTTATAAATAATTATTTAATTGATGGCTTATATTTTTTTTATTTAAGCAATATTTTTCCAGGTAGGAATTTTTTTCCTACAAAAAAACCCCGGTTTTTGCCGGGGTTTTCTCAAAATTATTTCAATTTGACTTATATGATAAATTTAGCAAATCTGCGTTTGCCAACTTTTACGACGTATTCACCTTTTTCTTTGAGCACCAGATCCTGATCAGTTACTTTTTCATTATTGATTTTCACCGCGCCCTGCTTTAACATCCGGCGCGCTTCGCCATTACTGGATGTCAAATTGTATTTTGTCAATAGTTTTACAAATAGTTCCTGTATGTCTTCTTCATCCAAAAGATATTCATCAATATCATCGGGCAACTTGTTTTTGCTGAAAACCCGTTCGAATTCTTCCTGGGCCATTTTTGCCTGCCCGGCATCATGATACTGAGTAACGATATCACGACCCAATTGTTTTTTCAGAACCATTGGATTGAATGTAGAATCATTGAGTTTGTTTTCGATCTCTTTTAATTCTTCCAGAGTAAAATCTGACAACAGTGTATAATATTTCAATAGTATTTCATCGGGAATTGACATGATTTTACCAAACATTTCCGTCGGCGGTTCATCGATCCCTATATAATTGCCGGTGCTTTTGCTCATGCGGTCTTTACCGTCCACGCCTTCCAGTACCGGCATGGTCAACGCCACCTGTGGTTCAACGCCGTACTCCCGCTGGACATTTCGCGCCGCCAACAAATTAAACATCTGTTCGGTAGCTCCTAATTCCACATCGGATTTGATGGCGACAGAATCATATCCCTGCATCAGGGGATAAAAAAACTCATGAAGGCTGATCGGTGTACCGCTTTTATACCGTTTTGTAAAATCATCCCGTTCCAGAATTCTAGCCACGGTATAGGAAGCAGCGAGATTCATAATCTCTTCAAAGCGCATATCCTGAAACCAGGAGCCGTTGAAATGAATCTCTGTTTTTTCCTTATCCAGGATTTTAAAAAATTGTTTTTCATAGGTTGTGGCATTATCCAGAATTTTATCCCGGGTCAATCGCGGCCTGGTGGAATTTTTCCCGGAAGGATCACCCACCATGGCAGTATAATCGCCAACAATCAAAACAATCTGGTGTCCCAGGTTTTGAAAATCCTTTAATTTGCGAATCCCTACTGTATGTCCCAGATGAATATCCGGAGCTGTTGGATCAAATCCCTGTTTAACACGCAAGGGTTCATTGTTTTTCAATGATTTTTCCAGTTTTTTAACCAGTTCCTCTTCGGATACAATATCAGCAGTTCCTTTTCTGATAAGATCCATCTGTTCGTTTATTGAGGGAAACATCTTAATAATTTTCCTTTCTTATTCTATCAATTTCTCTTTTTGATTGCTTTTCCGCCAGAGCGGCCCGCTTGTCGTATTTTGCTTTTCCCTTACCTAGTCCCATGGCAATTTTGACCAATCCTTTACTGGTAAAGTAGACACGTAAGGGCACTAGTGTGTTACCGCGCTCCTCGAGATATTTTTTAATTTTTCGAATCTCTCGCTTTCGCAGTAATAATTTACGTTCACGTTCCGGGTCATGGTTCAAAGTACCGGCATGGGAGTAGGGAGAAATGTGGCAATTGACCAAAAAAACTTCGCCATTCTTAATTTTAGCATAACTGTCTTTCAGGTTAATCTGCCCATTGCGAATGGATTTGACTTCTGTTCCCAGCAGAGCAATACCAGCTTCATATTCATCAGAGATGATATAATCATGATAGGCTTTACGGTTTTTTGTTATAAAATTTTTTTCTTTCATAGGCAGAAAAATTAACATTCCCTCTCAGCATTTGCAACTAATAACTATTTTTTTTCAAAAAAGTAATTTTATTACTTGAAGATTAATTTTTGTTCGCCTAAATTGCGGTGCTTTTTTAAACCTGCTCGGATGGTGGAATTGGTAGACACGCTAGGTTCAGGGTCTAGTGACCTCACGGTCATGCGAGTTCGACTCTCGCTTCGAGCACTTAAAACTAAAAAAACCGGAATTAATTCCGGTTTTTTTAGTTTAGTCTTCATTCCATAGAGGAAAAACTGATCTTAAACAGTTTTTTCTCCGCTGTACTCTCTTCCGTTTTCATCAGACTTACAGAGTTGGAAGATTCGATCACCAAATCAGCATCGGCAAAAAATTGTTTAACAGAATCAACGGAAACCAATGAACTTTCATAGCGGATTGAAAAAATATTCGTTTTCGTGTCGACAAATATTTTGTCAACGCCATCAAAATTAATTTCCAGTAAATCCACTTGTTCAAGTAATCTTTCACCCTCGCACTCCGAAACGAAAAAAGTCGCGATCCGTTCCGTGCCCGGAGAATACTGACTGGCAAATAAAATTCCCAGTGCAAACAAAATGATTAAAAACAAGAGAGATGGAGAATAAGATTTTTTTCTCATTTCCTGCCCCAATTTATATTTACTAAACCCTGTTAATTAATATAACTTTTTCAGGCAGAAAACAAAGAACTTTATTTAATTTTTCAACAGGCTTTATATCTATTTTTTCAACCGGTTATTACTTAAGAAATCAACCTGCTGCTTGCCCTTTTCCAGGTCAACAAAATAGAGTAAGATACTTCCGCCGACAAAAAGGATGGCAATCGAACCGATCCCGATCCGCGTGGCCGCATTTGAGTTAAAACCGGCCGTCCGGGCTAATAGATTGATACTCCCCACCAGTGCCGGTCCAAAAATCGCTGCAAACTTCCCTGTCATGTTATAAAAACCATAGTATTCCGCGCTCTGATTTTTAGGGATCAGGCGAGAATACATGGAGCGGCTAAGGGCCTGAATACCACCCTGGACAATACCAATTACAATCGCCATTATATAAAACTCCAGCACACTATTCATAAACACGGCCCAGATATTGGTTGCGAGATACACAAAAATACCAATGTAAAGGGAATCTTTTACTCGCCACTTTTCGCCTAATTTACCGAACAGTAAGGCCGAGGGAAAACCAACAAACTGTGTGATCAGCAGAGCAGTGATCAGTGAAGATGAAGGCAGACCGATTGACATGCCATAATCCACCGCCATTCGAATAACCGTATTTACACCGTCGATATACATCCAGTAAGCCAGTAAAAAGAGAAAAACGAATTTGAGGTGCCTGATTTCACTGAAAGTCTTGGATAACTGTTTAAATCCCTTTTTGGGATAGTAAAATAATCCCCGCTTTTCAGTATGCTTTTTCTCCCTGATCCAAAGTATTAGCGGAATTGTAAAAATCCCCCACCACAGGGCAACGGATAAAAAACTCAGCCGGATTGGCAAAAATTCCCGGGCCGGCTTAAGCAGATCGGTTTTCAATACCGGATCGTCCCAATAATTATCCAGCCCTTTTACATTATAGCATACACCATTTTCACATTTAGAAATCGTGATGTTATTATCAAATCGCAATATGACCGGATCATCTTCACTTATCTTTCGGGTCAGGTTGTTAACCAGGAGTTTCCTCGTCTCTTTGTGAAAGGCCACAAATTCAGCTTTTTTATATTCACCAAAACTAATACTCGGATTAAGGTTTTTCCAATTAAAATCCTGATCAGCAGATAATGAAATTTCAGCAAAGTTGACATTGTTTTCCCTGTAACGGGATACTTTTTCTATTTCACTTTTGTAATAACTGGTAAGAGTGGCGGGAAAATTTTCTTTTTCGCTGAAATCATATTCTGTGAATTCCACTTGTAATTGAATCCCTTCTCCGGATTGTTCGATATTGATGACAGGTGATCTGAATTCCGTTGCGAAACCAAAAGTTGACGGCGTGGTATACCATAGCACATTGATCAAAAATAAAAGTCCGCCGCCGAGGTATCCCAGGGAAAATCCTTTCGCTGAAATGAAATCAATATTCTTTTCATTGGCCACATCAGGCAGGAGAGAGTCATAAAAAATATTTGCGCCACTAAAACCGATTGTGCCCATTATATAAAAGAATAAGGCCACCGGCCAATTCCCCATCTCCACCATAAATAAGCATCCTGTCATCAGCACGCTCATATACGCAAAGAAGATGAGAAATTTTTTCCGGCTATTCCCCTGATCAGCAATCGCTCCCAGTATCGGCGCCAGCATTGCCACAATCAGGGAAGCGATGGAATTGGCTAATCCCAGGTAGGCTGTGCTGACATTGACATCGGTGGTTGAAGACCAGAAATTTTTGAAAAACACCGGAAAAAAGCCCGCCATTACAGTGGTGGCAAAGGCGGAATTAGCCCAGTCGTACATGACCCAGGCAAATTGTGGCTTATTTTTGATCAGTTTCATGTTTTTTCTTTTTAATTAGAATAAATATCCTACATCAATATAGAGTTGTCCACCAACTTCGTGCCCGAACCCCATTTCAGCATAAACAATAAAATTTTCATTCCACCCTATATGCAGGCCGACCCCTTTGCCATCTTTCAAATTTTTCAGCCCGCCGGTGTCATCATCCTCATGCCATACCCGGCCAACATCATAAAAAACACTGCCCGCCAGGTAAAAATCCTGATTGGCGAACATGAAGTCATAAAATTTGTAGCGTAGTTCCAGATTCATAAAGGCTTTTTCTGTACCGAGGTAACGATTTTTCAACTGCCCGCGGATCGTACGATAGCCTCCAATACCTTCATCAGCCCTGACAGAACCGCCAAAAGGATAAAGCATAGAAAAGGGCACATCCCCCACTATTTTTTCATAAATGACCCGGTTAGCAAAAACCAGATTGTCCATCAGGGTGAAATACCGCCGGTCAGTCAAAGTAATTCTGGCAAAGTTGGTCTCACTTCCAACAACCTTTGAGTATCCTTCAATCAAGAGACTGGACCAGCCGCCCCTGTTTGGCGCCGGTTCATTATCACGGGTATCATAGATCAGCCCGGCTTTTATATAACTGTTAAAAAAACCTTTAAATTCTTTGTTGGAAATTTTTCCCTGATCTACAAATTCTTCAACTTTGGTCTTAATGGCATCATTATCATTATATTCATTGGAATTATTTGCAATGCCACCACCAATGAGCAGTGAATATTTTGGTTTCCCGTTGCTCTGCTTGATAAGGGCTTTTTGAAAATTAACAATACATTTGATCTGGGTGGATTGAAATGTATAGTAATGGGTTCCATAGATTGGATTCAGTGGATCGTCATTATCATCGGTTTTAATAAAATCAGGATCAAAATGGGAATCATTTCCAAACCCATAAAAGGGATAGTAGTTTTCCTGCTTAAAACGAATTCGAAAATTGAACCGCCACCCCCTGCCAAGCAGATAGGGAGAATCCACAAAAAAAGTATGATCCTGCTTACCCCCGGTGGTAAAAAAAATGATTGGTTTTATTTTAAGGTAATAGGGATCATAACCGCCCTCTTTATAATTGAACAAATTCATTAAAACCCCATAACCAAAGCCGTCATCAGCATTATAATTCAAGGCCGGTACTCCACCCCATCCCCAGCCGGTTCTTTCTCCGGCCGATAGTGATATTGCTGCTGAAATAATGATTAGCAAAAGGACAATTTTTTTCATAAAGACCTCACCTATCTGGTTAATAATATTTCCCCACCTAATATGGCATTGCTAAAATTAAGATTATAATTTTATTTTTCAAGTAAATTAAATATAAACAAGCAAAGCCCCGAATATATCCGGGGCTTTGCTTAAAAAAATAATATTTTCAGAACAAAAAGTATTAAAATTTATAAGACAAGCCCATGGATGTTACCATGGTTGTTTTGTAATATTCTTCAGTTCCGGCAGCATTTTCACCATCAATGTAAAAAGTGTTCAGGGCACCGAAATTTAGTTTTAACTGGTCGGAAAATTTGTAGCCGATACCAAAGCCCAGAGTATTGGAATCAAGACCATATTCCAAATCGGTACGATATTCTTCAGTCGCCGATGTATTGGAATTCAGAAATCCTATGCTGGCACATAGATCATCGGTAACCATATATTCAGCTGCCAGACCGATTTCAAAAGCATTTTCCAGATTATCTTCTTTGCCATCCCAGTCAACCTGCTGGTCAAAGAAATAATTGAAACTGGTTTCCAGGCGTAGGCGGTCACTGACTTTGTAAGAAACACCCAGTGCTGCCAGAGCCGGCATATCTGCGCCAAATTCTTTTCCGTCATTAAAATCTGCAACTCCAGTTGTGTTTACTTTTGTATCATTCTTCAGTGTCATCTGTGCTTTTGATTCATAGCGGAAACCAATATTCATTTTTTCATTGGGTGAATAATTCAGACCGATAATGGCAGCAAAAGCATAACCGGATCTACTGGCATCCAGTTCTTTATCACTGGTTGCAACAGCCATCTGATCTCCTGTAGTTGCCATTTGGCCACTTAAATTGGTATAGGTCGCCTGGATTGTAGTTACATCCATGGCATCGACCTGGCTTGCAGGAACACCTGCTGAAACCAGTCCCTGCTTAATTGCTGCGGCTTCTGCAGAAGACAAACTACCACCACTAACTAACTGATCCAGTGTGTAACCGCCGGCACCATTGTCAATAATGGGTTGCACAGTACTGGCTCCACCGGCTAATTGCGTACTCAAACCATAGAAGAAATTTTCCGGCGCCATAAAATCACCGCCCATGGGATTGACCTCTATATTTTTTAGATATCCATCATAGGAATTGCTGGCGCTGATAAATCTTCCACCACCATAGACAGAAAACTGTTCATTCAGTTCATAAGTTAAACCTGCTTGTAATCCAAGGTAAACTGAAGACCCTTCAAAACTGACTTCATATTTATAATCGGACACACCGATTTGCTGAAGTGCCGGGACTAATTGTGCCACAGTACTTTCAAAAGATGGCAAGCCATCTTTATATTCAGCGCTACCACCACCACCAATGGGCATTAAACCAGCAGAAAGCGTGAATTTATCTTTTTTTAAGGCCATATAAACATTCGGATAAAACCAAACACCGGTATTGCCTTCAAAATTGGTTGTATTCATGGCAACAGGATAGCTGGCATCAATCCCTTTAACCTGGAAAATTGATTGATTGCTTAAATATACATAAAATCCGTTTTCCAATTTTGATAATCCCGCCGGATTATAAAATACAGCATCCAACTCTGTA
The DNA here is from genome assembly GCA_964438745.1 of uncultured bacterium. Classification (GTDB taxonomy): domain Bacteria; phylum Fidelibacterota; class UBA2242; order UBA2242; family JAFGTP01; genus JAFGTP01. Next base: position 2,598 of record CAYTLS010000010.1, on the reverse strand, counting down.
GATGCATTTCGATTCAAAGTCCTGATATATTCGGTGCTTTGATTCAGATTCGTAACAAGACCACCGGCAAACAGGTTTAATGCCATTAACAGCATTACGCTAATTGCAACTAATTTCTTCATTTTTACCCCTTAACATTTATTAATTTACCTTCTTCTCCAAAAAAAAATTCCCTGGCCGAATTGAAAAGCCAGGGAACGTAATCTATTGTAAGCATGCGAGCACTAAATTAACTTTTTAATCAGGTATTCCCTCTTCAGCCAAATTAATATATACACAAATAAATTTGAATGAAAGTTTTTTCTGACATTTTTTTAAAACTGTCAAAAACAAATTACCCAAAAATATTGTTTTTTATTAAAATAAATCAGAATTTAAAAAAACCATCTTTTTTGAAAAAATATTGATCTTGCAATGTAACTTATCTGAATTTATATTTGCAATTTAGGGTTAGGGGAAAAAAACAGAAGGAATTGGAAAATGAAATGTAATTTTTTTACCTTTAGGACAAAATTATTACTTTTAATAATTTTGTCCTTAATTAATATCTCAGGAGTTTCAGGGAATATGAATCAATTAACAATCCATTATCATCGCTATGATCAGAATTATGACCATTGGAATCTATGGACCTGGCTGGACCATAAAACAATTGAGATCAAGCCTTCGGGGCAGGATAGTTTCGGCTTGATCTTCAACATCGATATCGACCAGTATCCTCCTAAAGGAAATATTTACTTCTTACCAAAATATAAAAATTGGGAAAATAAAGGAAAAGAGCGCTTTTGGCCCCGCACCGGTAATAAGGAAATCTGGATTTTGGAAGGGCAGTCAGAATTGTATACCGAAGCACCTTCCCTTTTTCCTTTTGTGCGCAAGGCTTTTATTGATTCACCCAATGAATTGACTGTTTTACTGACCAATCCGGTACAGAAACAGGAGTTAGAAAAAGCCAGTGGCGAAATCATTTACAATGATCTGAAGTCCATAAAATCCGCTGAATTGAAATTAATTCCGGATAATACGGAAGTCAGCACGATTATCCGCGCTAAATTTACGGATAAAATCAATATTGAAAAATTGCCGGCCAGATTCAGCCTGACAGACTTTGAACCGGGCCAGTTAACCATTCGGGGAATTTTGGACAGTTCACAATATATGTCCGATGATACTCTGGGATTTTTCTATACACCGGAAGAAACAGTCTTTCGGGTTTGGGCGCCGGGAGCAACAGAAATACTATTGAATCTCTATGATACGGCCACAGAAGATGACAAAAATGTCCACAAACTCCGTAAAAATGATAATGGTATCTGGGAAATCAGTATCCCGGGCGACTTGAAAAATAAATATTATACTTACCAGGTCGATGGACCGGATAATCAATACGATCGGGATAATGAAGTTCTCGACCCTTATTCGCTCTGTACCACAGCCCATAATGGACGCGCCATGATCAAGATCGATAAAACTGAAATTGCCGACAGTCCGGTGTTTAATTTTAGTGACGCGGTAATCTATGAAATCCATGTCCGGGACTTTTCCATAGCTCCCAATTCCGGTATTGAGCAAAAAGGAAAATATCTGGGGTTTACAGAAACGGGCACCAAACTTCCCGGCACTGACATTGCCACCGGTTTAGACCACTTGGTTTCGTTAGGTGTCAATACCATCCAGATATTGCCGATTCAGGATTTTGAACATGAAAATGTGGGCAATAATTATTTTTGGGGCTATATGCCGGTGAATTTTAATGCCCCGGATGGCTGGTATGCATCCAATCCTGAAAATGGTTCCGCCATCGCTGAATTCAAACAATTGGTAGATGCCTGTCATAAAAAAGGGATTAAAGTTGTAATGGATGTTGTTTATAATCATACTGCCGAAGGGAATCCGGACATTAAATACAATTTCAACGGGTTTGTACCCAATCACTATTATCGCAAACGACTGGATAATTCCTACTGGAACGGATCAGGTACCGGTAATGAAATGCGCTCAGAAAATCCCATGGTCAGAAAATTTATTCTGGAATCATTGAAATACTGGGTCAAAGAGTATAAAATCGATGGCTTTCGCTTCGACCTGATGGGACTTCACGATATGAAAACGATGAAAGAAATTGTGTCCCAACTGCGCAGGATCAAAGATGATATTTTCATTTACGGAGAACCATGGACAGCCGGCGATACACCGATTGATCCGACCTTAAAAGGCGACCAGCGGGGCAAGGGATTTGCTGTTTTCAATGATCATTTTCGTGATGCCCTGAAAGGTCCCTGGAACAACCTGGAACCGGGTTATATTCAGGCTTCATTGCACGGTGACCGTGTCAAAACCGGTATCATGGGTAGTATTGATGATTTTGCCGATCATCCAACCGAGGTGATCAACTATGTGGCCTGTCATGACGGTCGTACCCTTTGGGACCGGATCGTCGCCACCACAGAGGATAATTACTTTTATAATGATACCACCTTAAAAGCAATGAACAAATTGGCAGCCACTATTCTGCTGACTTCACAGGGCACCCCATTTCTGCATGGCGGCCAGGAAATATTGCGGACAAAGTTTGGCTCCCATAATAGTTATAATCAG